>VTPF01000009.1 GCA_008638025.1 Pelagibacteraceae bacterium
AACAAAATTAAAGTCTGCAAAAATTTTTGGAAATGAAAGTCGAATCGAGCAAGTTGTAGCAAATGTTTTAGAAAATGCAATTTCTTTTAGTCCCAAAAACGGCGTGGTAAAAATTTCTCTTTTAGAAAAAGATAAAAAATTACAAATTCTTATTAAAGACAATGGACCAGGTTTTGACGAAAATAATTTAAATAAAATTTTTGAAAGATTTTATAGCGATCGTCCAGATGATAGTTCAGTTGAACATTCAGGTCTAGGCTTAAATATCGTTAAAAATATTATTGATTCACACAAAGGGACTATTGAGGCTTACAATTCTAAATCTTCAAGCAAGGGAGCAATTATTGACATTACACTTCCTTTGCGAAAGTAATTGATTTGCAGTATCTAACTTGTTAAATCAACATGATTAATATGGATTATAAAGTTAAAGATATAGAATTAGCTGAATTTGGTAATAAAGAAATTTCTCTTGCTGAAACTGAAATGCCAGGATTAATGGCTTTAAGACGTGAATATGCTGGAAAAAATCCTCTAAAAGGAGCGAATATACTTGGCTGTCTTCATATGACAATTCAAACAGCTGTATTAATTGAAACGCTCGTTAATCTAGGAGCCACGGTTAGGTGGTCATCCTGTAATATTTTTTCCACCCAAGATCACGCAGCCGCTGCAATTGCCAAAAAGGGAATACCGGTATTTGCTTGGAAAGGAGAAACCGAAGAAGAGTATTGGTGGTGTATCAAGCAAACAATTGAAGGCAATAAAGATTGGAAACCCAACATGATTCTAGATGATGGAGGAGACCTTACCGCACTGATGCATAAAGATTATTCTGATTTATTAAAATCAGTAAAAGGTGTTTCAGAAGAAACGACAACTGGTGTTTTAGCTTTAAAAAAAATGGAAGTGCAAAAAAAATTATTAATTCCAGCAATCAATGTTAATGACTCAGTTACAAAATCAAAGTTTGATAATTTATATGGTTGTCGAGAAAGTTTAGTTGATGGTATCAAAAGAGCTACAGATGTGATGATGTCTGGAAAAGTTGCAATAGTTGCTGGGTTTGGAGATGTTGGTAAAGGCAGCGCTGCATCACTAAGACAAGCAGGAGCAAGAGTAATGGTAACTGAGGCAGACCCAATTTGTGCACTGCAAGCAGCCATGGAAGGTTATGAAGTTGTTTTAATGGAAGAGGCTATTACAAATGCAGATATAGTGGTGACCGCAACTGGTAATAAAGATATCGTTACTGCTGATCATATGAGGCTCATGAAGGATAGAGCTATTTTGTGCAATATAGGTCATTTTGATAATGAAATTCAGGTAGATGCTTTAAAAAATTATAAATGGAATGAAATTAAACCACAAGTGCATGAGATAGAGTTACCAAGTAAAAAAAGAATTATTTTATTAGCTGAGGGCAGACTTGTAAATCTTGGTTGTGCAACGGGACACCCTAGTTTTGTAATGAGTGCATCATTTACCAATCAGGTTATTGCCCAAATTGAGCTTTGGAACAATAGTGAAAAGTATGAAAATAAAGTTTATGTTTTACCTAAGCATTTAGATGAAAAAGTAGCATATCTTCATTTAGAAAAAGTAGGCGCCAAATTAACCAAGCTTAGCAAAGAGCAGGCTGACTATATAAGCGTATCACCCCAAGGACCATTTAAGCACGATAATTATAGATATTAATTATAATGGAATTTATTTCCATAAAACAACTTCAGTTATTAGCTCAAAAAATTTCTAAAAAAATTCAAATTGGAGACTCAATTTATTTGTATGGTGATCTTGGTAGTGGAAAAACTACCTTTGCAAGGTTTTTGATTCATTCTATTCAAAAAAAAAATAAAATTAAAAAAGATGAAGTTTTGAGCCCAACTTTTACATTAGCCCAGTATTATAACGTTAACAAAATTATCATTGCACATTATGATTTGTACCGAATTAAGAAAAAAAAAGATTTATTTAATTTAGGACTATTTGAGCAGGAGGAATCTTTTATAAATATTATTGAATGGCCTGAACTAATTAAAAATAAAAATATTAATAGAATAGAAATTTTTTTACAACACGCTAAAGATCAAAGATTAAGAAAGTATTATGCAAAATATTTTGGAAGATTTAAAAAAAAATAAATTAGAAAAAGTAGCTGGTGATGCTTCTTTTAGGAAGTTTTATAGGGTTAAGCTCAATAAAAAAAATTATATTTTAATTCATTGCCTAAAAGAAAAAAAAAGTAATTTAGAAAATTATGCTAAAATAAATTATTTTTTGCGAAAACATAAAATAGTAGCTCCCAATTTATTTCAAATTAATTTAAGCAAAAATTTTATGATAATCGAAGATTTTGGGAAAAAAACTTTCTTTAATATTTTGAAAAATAAAAAGAATAAATTAAATATTTATAAAAAAATTGTTGATTGTTTAATTAAAATACAATCTATACCTTTTGAGCAAAGTATAAAAAAAAATATAAATAGAGAATATAATAACAGGATATTATTTAAAGAAAGCAATCTTTTTTTTGAATGGTATGTTCCAAAATTAATTTTTAATAAAAATAAAATAAAAATTTTTAAAAAAAAATTTAATAAAATTTTATTAAAATTATTTTCTCAATTATTTTTTTCAAATACATATTTTGTCCATAGAGATTTTCATGTTTCTAATCTAATGTTAGTGAAAAATAAAATTGGAATTATAGACTCGCAGGATGCATTAAGAGGAAATCCTTCTTATGACCTAGCATCTCTCATTGATGATGTAAGAATTAAAACGAGCAGTAAATTAAAAAAACAAATATTTCGCTATTATTTACTTAAATGCGCAAAACAAATAAAAAAAAATAGACAACTTTTTATAAATGATTTTGATATTTTATCCGTTCAGAGAGGGTTGAAGATTTTAGGAATTTTTAGCAGATTGGATCAAAGGGATGGTAAAAAAAATTATTTGTGTCTCATTCCTTATATGTGGAAATTATTGCACAATAGATTAAAAAATCCTTTATTTAATGAGCTAAATGATGTTCTAAATTATTATATTCCAAAAAATAAAAGAATTTAATTTATTATGAAAATTAAAAAAGCAATGATTTTGGCTGCGGGTTATGGAAAAAGATTATTACCACTTACCCAACGTATCCCAAAGCCGCTTCTTGAAGTGAAGGGTAAAAAATTTTTACAATATTCAATTGAATTTTTATTAAGTAACAGTATTAATCAAATAATTGTCAATTCTCATCATCTTCATCAGCAAATACAAGACTTTCTTAATTCTAATTTTCCGCAAGTATCAATTTCTTTCGAAACTCAAATTTTAGATACAGGAGGTGGCATTTTAAATGCAATTTCTTTTTTTCAAGGAGAAAATTTTTTAGTTTTAAATAGTGATACAATTTGGACCAAACACTATCAACAAGAAATATTAAAACTCATTGATATTTTTGAAAGTGGAAAAGCAAAAGCAGCTCTACTTCTTGCAAAAAAAGAAAATAGTTTTGATCATAATTTAATAGGAGATTTTGATCTAGACCATAAAAATTTTATAAATAAAAATAATAAAAAATATATTTTTACTGGATGTCAAATTTTAAACCCAAATATTTTTAATAAATGTAAAAAAAAAATATTTTCTATGAACGAAATATGGAATGACTTAATAAGAATTGATTCTTTGAATGGTTTTGTTTCAGAGCAAGCATTTTTGCATGCAACTAATTTAGATGTTTTTAATAAATTAAATAATTCTACAATTATTGATTTGAAATAATTTCTTTAGCTCTCGACTGGTCTAGATATTCAAAACTTATAATTTTAATTTTTTTCATTTTAATAAGAATTGGATTACCTGTTGGAATTTCTAATTTTGTTATCATGGTATCTGAAATATTAAAAATTTTTTTACAAATCGCACGTAGGCTATTTCCATGCGCTGATACTAAAATATTTTTTTCATTTTTTAACAAGGTTTCTATTTCATTGATATAAAAAGGAACGGCACGATTATAGGTGTCTAATAATGATTCTGTATCAGGAATTAAAGCAGGATCGATACTTTTATAAATTTGATTGTGAACAGGATGGGCTGGATCATTTTTGTCTAACTTGGGAGGCTTTGTTGTGTAACTTCTGCGCCAGGTCATCACTTGCTCTTTTCCATGTTTTAATTCTGTTTCTGCTTTATTTAGTCCTTGCAAGCCCCCGTAATGTCTTTCATTAAGCTGCCAAGCTTTAATAGTTTTAATGTTCTTTTGATTTATTTCTTCAATAATTATAGCCAAAGTATTAATTGCTCTTTTTTGAAATGATGTAAAAGCAAAATCAAAATTAATTCCTAAATTTTTAATTAATGTTCCTGATTTTTTTGCTTCTTGTTTTCCTAATTCGGTAAGTTCTGCATCATACCATCCAGTAAATCTGTTCTCCAGATTCCATTGACTTTGACCATGTCTAACCAATATTAAATTTGCCATCTTCATAATTTTATTTATTGTATTAAAAAAAAATGAGCAACATAAAATTAGTTTATATTACTTGTAAAAATGCAAGAGAGGCTAATCATATAGCTAAAAAATTATTAAGAAATAAGCTCGTGGCTTGTTCAAATATTATTTCAAATGTCACTTCTATTTTTAAATGGAGCAATAAATTTACAAAAAGTAAAGAAAGTATATTGATAGCTAAAACTATTAATTCGAAAAGGAAAAAAATTATTAACATGGTGCTCAAAATTCATTCATACTCTAATCCTTGTATTGTTTTTTTTAATATTGATAAAAGTAGTAAATTATTTACCAATTGGATTCAAAATTGTTTAAAATAATTTTTTTTAAATATTTTTTTTATTTTAATATTTTTATTATTAGTTTACTTTCTCTTTATCCAGGTAATCTTATAGGTTTGATTTTTTTTGGAGACGATTCCACTTTTCCTGGTTCAGATAAAATGCATCATTTTTTTTCTTATTTTATTTTAAGTATTATAGGATCTATCGCATATTTTGAAAAAAAATTTTTTTACAGATTGTTTATTTTTTTGGTATCGCTTGGTTTTTTTTTAGAATTATTACAAATATGGATACCTAATAGATATTTTGAATTTTTAGATATGTTTTCAAATTTTTTTGGTGTATTAGTTGGCATTAACATTGTAAGGTTTTTTAAAAAATATTATGACAAAATTTGATGATAGAGAAAAAGGTTTTGAAAAAAAATTTATTTTAGACGAAGAGCTAAAATTTAAAATTGAGGCTAGAAGAAACAAGTTAATTGGAGAATGGGTTGCTAATATTCTTGGCTTTAATGATGATCAAAAAGAATTGTATATCCAAGAAGTTATTGTTTCTGATTTTAAAAAAGCAGGGGATGAAGATGTATTCGAAAAAGTAAAGCACGATCTTGATGGTAAAAATATAAGTGATGCAGAAATAAGAAAAAAAATGGATGAGTTTTTTGATCAAGCCAAATTATCTTTAAAATAAAACAAATTAAGAATTATAATTAACAATATCATGATTTATAGTTAGTTTGTGATTCGCTATAAAAATATTACTAGTTTATTTTTTATTAGCCTCCTGTTATCAGGATGTGTCTCTATACCTAGAAATGTTGCAAATGTTTGTGATATTTTTTCTGAAAAATATTTTTGGTTTAAAAGCGCTCTTGCTACCGAAAAAAAATGGGGCGCCCCTATTGAGCTGCAAATGGCTATTGTTAAAAGAGAAAGCAGCTTTGATTGGTTAGCCAAACCAGAAAGAACAAAAATTTTTAAAGTTATTCCATGGACAAGACCCTCTAGTTCTTTCGGGTACTCCCAGGCAGTGGATGGTACTTGGGATATGTATAAAAAAGATACAGGAAATGATTTTGCTTTAAGAGCTTCTTTCGATGATTCATCTGATTTTATTGGTTGGTACGTGCATAATACTTATAAGAAATTAAAAATAAGTAAAAAAGATTATTACAGGCAATATATTGCATATCATGAGGGTTGGAATAATTATAAAAATTATAAACAAAAACCCAATGTTGTTTCTTATGCACGGGAAGTAAATAATCAGGCTAAAAAATATAAGAAACAGTTAGACAGGTGCAAATCTAGTTTGAATAGGAATAAATATATTTTATTCTAGTGAGAAGACTTAAGCTGCTTTTCCAGCTCAATATCGATTGCATCAATTCGCTGTGTATTTTTTCCTATCATAAGATAAACCACAGGTATTACATACAATGTAAAGAAAGTAGAAAAAATCATCCCTGAAAAAATAACCACACCTATGGTTAATCTGCTTGCTTCACCAGGGCCAGATCCCAAAATCAAAGGAAGTACTCCGACGATAGTTGATAAAGAAGTCATTACAATTGGGCGTAATCTAATTTTGCAAGAATTTACAATTGCTTTTTGAATATTTTGCCCTTCAATACGTAGTTGATTAGCAAATTCTACAATTAAAATTCCATTTTTAGCAGCAAGACCAATTAATATAATTAGTCCAATCTGGCTATAAATGTTTAAAGAACTTCCTGCTACAAGTATACCTATAATTCCCCCAAATATTGCAAGGGGAACAGTGAGCATAATAGTAAATGGATGCACCCAACTTTCAAACTGTGCCGCCATAGAAAGATATGCAGTTAAAAGTGCTAAAGCAAAAATGAGATATATTCCAAGATTTGTTTTTTTATATTCCTCAGATTCTCCTTTGTAAGCAATTCTTACCTCTGGTGGTAATTTTTCCTTCACAACATTTTGTAAAAAATTTAAAGCTTTATCCATAGTATATTCCCCACCTAATCTTGCTGAAATTGTAACCGCTCTTTGTCTATTGTATCTATTTAAGAATGGAGCTGTGGCACTTTCAGAAATAGAGACTACTGAAGATAAAGGAATTAGTTGGCCTGTACTATTAGATCGAACAAATATTTTATTTAAACCGCTGGCATCTTTTCTGTTACTTAAATCAGATTGAAGAATAATATCATATTCTTTTCCATCATTAGTGAATTTGGTAACACTTCTAGAACCAAAGAAGGTTTCTATAGATCTGCCAATTGAATCAATGGATATTCCTAAATCAGCTGCTTTTTGGTTATTAATTTCAACTTTAAGTTCAGGTTTAGTGATTGAATAATCATCTTCTACACTATTTAAACCTGGGTTTTTCCTAGCTTCTGCTTTAACAATTTCTTTCCACTCACTTAATTTTTCATAGGAGTTTCCAAGTAAAACAAACTGAATTGGCTTTTCTACGCCACCACCTCTTATTGATTGAGGCATTACTGGAAAAGCTAGTATTCCAGGAATTTTGCTTATTTCGGCAAAAGCTGAACGTAAAATTTCTTGACCAGATCTTTTTCTCTTAGCCCAATCTTCTAACAGCACAATAATGAATCCTGAATTTAACTGCTTGGCGCTGCTTCCAAAACCAGGAACTCGTAGTAATAATCGTCTAATTTCTCCCTTACCAACTTGCGGTAAGAACATATTTTCTATCTCTTGAGCTTTGCCTGCTGTAAAATTAAATCCAGAGCCATCAGCAGCTTTAATTATAACAAAAAAAACACCCCTATCTTCACTTGGCATTAATTCTTTTTTTGCAATTTTAAACAAGAATATATTTGCACATAAAATTAATATTAAAAAAGCAATTATCGATTTTCTTCTGTTTAATATAAATTCTAGAGTTTCAGAATAAAAAGTTTCAAATTTTAAAAAATATTTATTAAATTTTTCTGTTACAAAAGATGGTTTTTTTTTGATTGTTAAATACTTTGAACCGATCATTGGAGATAAGGTTAAAGCAACAAAGCTAGATATAATAACTGCAAAAGACATGCTTACAGCCATTTCTAAAAATAAT
This sequence comes from Pelagibacteraceae bacterium, assembly GCA_008638025.1. Taxonomy (GTDB): domain Bacteria; phylum Pseudomonadota; class Alphaproteobacteria; order Pelagibacterales; family Pelagibacteraceae; genus IMCC9063. The sequence goes on from VTPF01000009.1 coordinate 7,870, forward strand.
CTTCCAATAAGTCCTTTAATAAATATAAGTGGTAAAAATACAGAAACCAAAACCACTGTTGTTGCTATAATTGCAAATGCCACTTGTTTTGAACCTTTAAATGCAGCCACTAAAGAGGTCTCACCCTCCTCCATTCTTCGATAAATATTTTCTCCCATAACAATTGCATCATCGACAACAATTCCTATCGCTATTACAATTGCCATAAGGGTGAATAAATTTAATGTAAAGCCAGCAAGATAAATTGCTAGAAAAGTAGATATCAAACAAACAGGTATGGCAACGGCAGGTATGATAACTGCAGTCAAATTTCCTAAAAATAAATAAATGATAATAATAACTAAAATTACAGCTACAATAATGGTTCGATAAACTTCTTCAATTGCACCTTCAATATAAGTGGAACGATCAAATGCTACTTCTAGGCTTGATCCACTAGGAAGTGTTGGAGAAATTTCTTTTATTTTTTCTCTTATAAGTTTTGCTACTTCGATGGTATTTGCTGTGGATTGTTGATAGATTCCAAGACCAACATTCTGTTTGCCATTTCCTTTAAACAAAGTACTTGTGTTAAGAGCACCAAATTCAACTTTTGCCACATCTCGTAATTTTACTAGGGATCCGTCATTGTTTCTTTTAAGGATTAAGTCCTTATAATCCTCGAGTTTTACGTAGGCTTTTTGAACCTTAATAATTAAATCCATATTTTTTGATTCAACTTTACCCGCCGGAAACTCTACGTTTTGTTTTCTTAAAGAATCTTCTAATTCTTGAACAGTGATATTACGAGCTGCCATTGCGGTTGGATCGAGCCAAATTCTAAGAGAGAGCTCTCTTTCACCACCAAGGTTAATTTGGCCAACACCATCTACGTTTGCAAAATAATCTTTCAAATATCTATTTGCATAATCCGTCAATTCTAAATCTGACATGTTGGGGCTTTGGAAAGCTAGCCACATAGTTGTAGTTCTGGCAGCAGATGCTTTGGTAATTTCAGGTGGATCAGCCTGGTCAGGTAAATTATCGACAATTCTAGCTATTCTATCTCTTACGTCATTAGCTGCAGTATCTAAATCAATTCCTAAATCAAACTCTAAATTAATTGTAGCTCTTTCGTCTTCACTTTTAGATTCTATGCTGACCACACCAGGAGTACCACCTACTCTATCTTCAATTTTTTGTGTTATCTGGGCATCAATAATAGATGCAGAGGCTCCTTTGTAATTTACTCTTATTGATACTTGGGCAGTCTCAATATCAGGCAATTCTCTTAAAGGTATTTTATTAAATGTAACAATTCCAAATAATACCAGTACTAAACTAAGGACCGTAGCAAAAACTGGACGTTTAATAGAAAGATCAGTTAAAAACATTTTTATTCTACAGTTTTAATAATTTTTACTTTTGCTTTTGGTCTTACTTTGTTTGTTCCTTCGGAAAGAATAGTTTCTCCTTCTTGCAAACCAGAAACTATTTCTACTTTGTTTTCATTTCTTCTACCAATATTTACTTTAGATCTTTCAATTGTATTATTTACTATTTTAAAAATAAACTTATCATCACCTTGAATTAGCAAAGCTTGTTCAGGAACGGACAGTGATTTTTTTTCATTAAAAATTACTTTTATATTTAATAACATTCCAGGAATTAATTTTTCTTCATTATTATCTATTTTGGCCTGAACTAGAATAGATCTTGTAGTAGGATCAACTCTAGAACTTATAGAAGTTATAGTTCCATTAAAAGTTTCGTTGTAAGCGCCTGTAGTAGCCAAAACTTTTAAATCTTTTTTAATAATGGAAAAATAATTTTCGGGAAGCTTAATATCTACTTTCAAAAATTTAATATCATCTAAATTTGCGATAATAGAGTTTTCTCCACCTAATATTCCAGGAGTTATTTCTCTTTTGCCAACTCGTCCTGAAAAAGGAGCAATAATATTTTCTCCATTGGTAAGTTTTGCAATTACCTCATTTTTTTTTACAAATGGATATTGATCAAAATTTACCGATTGAATTAAATTTTCTTTTTTAATTCGTATAGAAAAAGACTGATTGGCAATAGCAGTTCCAAAAGTATCAATTTGATCATAAAAGGAAAAATATTTAATTTTAGTTGCAATTACTCCAACGGGAGCTTTTTTTTGAGCAGCAACTGCAACCTCTATTTTCTTTGAGATCACAGATCTACCCACAATAATAGATGTGATGATTATTGTAACGACAGTTAAAAATAAAATTATTTTATTTTGAGTTTTCATTTTTTTTTGCAGTTAATTATCATTTTCCTATGCTACTTTAAATCCGCATAATTTGGCGAAAAAATGATTAATTTAAATTAAAAGACCTTCTTTTAGCGCCCATTCTGACCAGGAGCCGTCATATATGACTGCTTCTTTATCAGATACAATATTAAAGGCCTTTCCAATTACACAAGCTGCGACCCCAGAACCGCAAGAAAAAACCAAAGGAAGCTCCGGTTTAATTTTCAATGATTTAAACTTCTTTTCTAAAATTGGCTTTGCTAAAAAACATTTCGTTTCAGGGTCAATACACTCATTCCATGGTAGATTAATGCTATTGTCAATGGAGCCACTTTGTAAATTTTTTCGTGGCTCGGGTTCAGTTCCTAAAAACCTACCTTTGCTTCTGGCATCTATAACTTGGAATGAATTTTGAGAAATATTGTTTTTAACATCATGATAAGTTTTCAATAAGGATAAATTTTCATTAACTTTAAAAACAGTTTTAGGATATTTTCTCCCCTTGCCAACTTCTGTTTCTTTTTTTTCTTTTAACCATTTAACCAGTCCTCCATCTAAAATTGAAACTTCTTTATGTCCATAATAGTTTAGCATCCACCATACTCTTGGAGAACTAAAGATTCCAAGGGCATCGTAAACAATCACATGATCTTGATTAGAAATACCTAAATTACCAATCATTTCTGAAAAAATATTTCCAGGCAAAACTGCATGGGGAGCTTCATTATTTTTATCGGAAAATTCATCAATATCAAAAAAAATAGCTCCCGGAATGTGAACGTTTTCAAATTCTAATTTACCAGATCTTTCTGTATTTGGAATGTGCCATGAGCAATCTAGTATTTTTATATTTTTATTGATTAAGTTTTTTCTTAACCAATCAGTGCTAACTAATCCCATATTTCTTTTTTAATTTTTTATTATAATTTTGATGATACTCTTCTGCTGGAAAAAAAGTAGAAAATTTATTTATTTCTGTAACAATTTTTCCATTAAACTTTTCCTTATTCATTTGTAGTTTTGATTCTTCTGCAATTTTTTTTTGATCATTATTAGTATAGAAAATAGCAGAACGATACTGGGTACCCATATCTGGTCCCTGTCTATTTAAAGTTGTAGGATCATGTATAGACCAAAATTCATTTAATAGTTTGTCAAAAGTTACTATTGTAGAGTCAAATTCAATCCAAACTGCTTCTGCATGTCCAGTTGTACCAGAACAAACCTCTTCGTAATTTGGATTATTTGATGTTCCACCTGTGTATCCAACCGCTGTCTTTATCACACCTGGAATTGAACTGTAAAAATCTTGAATACCCCAAAAGCAACCAGCGGCAAATATAGCTTTATTCATTTTCAAATATTTATACTAAGGTCTTGAACTGTGGTAAATAAAATTGAATGTTTTCGTCAAATCAAATAGGAGTTTTTTATATGGCTATAAGTGCCATGAGCTTCTCTATTATGGATATTTTAGTTAAGCTTATGTCTGCAACCTATCCAACTGGAGAATTGGTATTTTTTCGAGGTTTTTTTGGATTAATACCTATTTTTTTTATTATACCAAGAGAGAGATACAAAAATTTATTCCAAACAACAAAATTAAAACTTCATTTAGGCAGGGCTATTTTTGGAACACTGGGAATGGTTTCTATCTTTTTAGGTGTTAAATTCTTACCCATTGCTGAAGCAATTACTATAACTTTTGCAGCACCTATTTTTGCGACTATTTTCTCCATGATTTTTTTAGGAGAGCAAGTGAGAATATATCGATGGATTGCAATCATTGTTGGTTTGCTAGGAGTGGTCATAATTTTAAAACCGGGAACAGAGTTTTTTACTATTTATTCTATTTTCCCGCTTATGTTTTGTATATTTTTTGGCAGTATTGCGGTTATGATTAAACAACTGTCCAAAACAGAGCCTGATTATTTAATTATTATTTACTTTACTATCACTCTTATATTTTGTGGAATTATATCAATGTTTTTTGATTTTAAATTGCCCACACTTGCCGATTTGCTTTTTCTTATTCCTATCGGGATTGCTGGTTCAACAGGAAATATTTTTTTAACCATGTCACTTAGAAGAGCATCGGTGTCTACAGTTACACCTATTAAGTATTTAAGTTTAGTTTTTGCAACTTTAGCAGGTATATTTATTTTTAACGAAATACCTCACCTGACTACTTTTGTGGGTGCTATATTAATTATATTAAGTTCATTAATTATTTTTAAAAGAGAGCAAATCAAAAAAGTTAGTCCTGTTGTAACAAGGCAAGTGTAATGAAAAAACCAAAATACTGGGGCCTTGCAAAAAAAACCTTATCAAAAAAAGACAAAGTGTTAAAAAAAATTATAAAAATGTATAAAGGAAATTTAGTATCTCGTAGTGATCCGTTTTTTTCATTATGCAAATCCATAGTGGGGCAGCAAATATCTGTTCAAGCTGCTAATTCAGTTTGGAAAAAACTTTTTTTAAAATCTAAAAAAATTACACCAAAAAATATTTTAAGCTTGAATAAACGACAATTATCTTCTTGTGGGTTATCAAGACAAAAAATTGAGTATTTAAAAATTTTATCAAAAAAATTTAAAGATAAAAGTATTGATATAAAAAAACTAAAAAAAATGAGTGATGAAGATGCAATTAAGTATTTAATTCAAATAAAAGGGGTAGGAAGATGGACAGCAGAAATGTTTTTATTTTTTAATCAGCTTCGACCAGATATTTTTCCAATCCAGGATATTGGTTTATTAAAAGCAATATCTAAAAACTATAAAATAAAATATCCGCCAAGCTCAACTAAACTTTCTAGTCTTAAAAAAACTTGGTCACCATATGCAACAGTTGCTACTTGGTATATGTGGAGAAGTATTGACCCTGTTCCAGTGAAATATTAAACACCTTCAACAATTTCTAAATCTCTAGTCGTTGTAGATTTTGCTAGAGCCCATGCCTCTTGATACTCTTTTGAATGATAACAATTAATCGCAGCATCATAACTAGGAAATTCCCAAATAACCGTTCTTGGAATATTATTTCCCTCAAGCGTTTTATATTTTCCACCCCTTACTAACGGTTTGCCTCCATGATCAATAATGGCTTGGGTAGCTTTTTTTCCATAATCACCTAAATTTTCCTGGCTTTCTATTTTTTTATAAATTGCAATCCAATACCCCTTCATTTAAAAACTCCTTCTAATAGATTAAAATTAAATATGGTTAAAAAATTATTAGTTAACTGGGATGATTATAATCATACGGTAGAAAAACTTGCAATCCAAGTTCATGATAGCGGTTTTAAGCCAGATTTGTTAATTGGAATCATGAGAGGTGGCGCACCTATCATTGACGTTTTAAGTAGAATTTTCAAAATTAAATGTGCTTATTTGGCTGTGGAGTCATACAGCGGAGAAGAGATGGAGGATCAGCAGGGACAAATTGTTTTTTCAAGAGAAATGAGTTCAACCGTTCATTCAATGGGTGGTAATATTCTGTTGTGTGATGATTTATCTGATACCGGCGTAACTTTAACCAGAAGTATTGAGTGGTTAAATAATTATGCTCCAATTAAAGACACCATTAAAGAAATTAAAACCGCAGTTCTTTGGAAAAAACTTCATTCTAGCTATGAACCTGATTATTGTGCTAATAAATTATCTGATAACCCATGGATCGTTCAGCCCTTTGAACATTATGAGCTTTTATCAATTGAAGACATTAAAAAAATTCATTTAAAAAATTAAAAGGGCTACCTAATGTTTAGATAGCCCTTTTATTACTTTTACAAATTATATAGCGAAACTAATAGTTCCAAGAATTGCTATAAGCCATATAGCTGGCGATACTCCTTTTGCTTTGCCACTTAATATTTTGATTAAAGCATAAGAAATAAATGCCAAAGCCATTCCGTTACTAATGCTATAAGTAAGGGGCATGGCAATCATCGCAATCACTGCAGGAGCAGATTCGGATATGTCATCCCATTCAATATCAACAATATTTCTTACAAATAAGATAGCAACATACACCAAAGCTGCACCATCTATTTCTTTAGGAAGTGATGTTGCAAGTGGTGCGAAAAATAAACAAGATAAAAAGAGAACTCCTATAACAACAGAAGTCATACCTGTTTTACCTCCCGCTTTAACTCCAGCTCCAGATTCAATATAACTAGTAACATTGGAAGTTCCTAAAACTGAACCAGCAACTGTAGCAACACTATCTGACAACATAGC
>VTPF01000102.1 GCA_008638025.1 Pelagibacteraceae bacterium
CAACAGCTTCAAAAACATCTACAACAGTTACATCTTTACCTTTAAATTTTCCTGGAAGAATTGATCCACCATATATAAAAACACTTGGAACATTTAATCTGCACATGGCCATCATCAGTCCAGGTAAAGACTTATCACAACCAGCAACGCCAACGAGGGCATCATAACAGTGACCACGAACAGTCAACTCTGTTGAATCTGCAATTACTTCCCTTGAAATTAATGAAGACTTCATGCCTTCGTGCCCCATGGCAATACCATCAGTAACAGTTATTGTACAAAATTCTCTCGGCATTCCATGGTTATCATAAACACCTTTTTTTACACTTTGGGCCTGTCTCATTAGGGCAATATTACAAGGTGCTGCCTCATTCCATGTAGAGACAACTCCCACAAATGGTTTGGCAACATCTTCTTGAGTTAAATCCATTGCATAATAAAAAGATCTATGAGGGGCTCTTTCGGGGCCAACAGTAGTATGGCGACTTGGTAGCTTTGATTTATCAAATTTAGACATTTATGAGAAACTCCTTAAAATATTAATAATCTTATTCAAATCAATTTGGTAATTTGACAACATTTCCTTTTCATTATCAACTACATTTTTTGGTGCATTCTGCACAAAGCCTGGATTGTTAAGTTTCTTTTCAGAAATGGATATTTTATTGAGAATTTCTTTTTGTTTTTTTAATTGAATTTCTTTTTGATCATTTAAATTTACAGTATTCTCGAATTGAATTCTTACATTTTCATCAGCAATAATCATATTAATAACAGAAATCTTGCTTGAACTTGTAAAGTCAATCTCTTTGATTCTTCCCAGTCTCTTAATTATTTCAAGATTTTCTTTTATTAAGATCTGAAAATTTTTTGAAGTATTATTTAAAAAAACGTTACAAAAACTTCCAGGACTAATACCAAGGGTAACCTTAATAGACCTAATTTCTGTTATAAAATTAATTACTACATTTATATTTTTTGCATTTTTTATTTGGTTTTTAGATAATACAAAAGAGTTTTTGCTCGTATAAGAAATCAGTGGAGTTTTGAAGAATTTATCAAATTTAGCAAGTGACCAAAGTTCTTCTGTAACGAAAGGTATAAATGGATGCAAAAGAAGTAACAATTCTGATTGAAGAAAAGAAATAGTTTTTTTTAACTCAAGTATATTTTTTTTATTGTTTGAATATAAAATTGGCTTTGCAAATTCAATGTACCAGTCACAAAAAAAATTCCAAGTAAATTGATAAACATTTTTTGCAGCTTCATCAAATCGATAATTATTAATAGACTCGCTTGTTTTTAATTTACAGTTATTAAACTCACTTAAGATCCACAAATTAATTGGATTATTTATTTTCTTAATACTTATTTTTGGATCAGTAAATGTGTTATTGAATTTAGAAAAATTAAAAATATTCCATATTTTGGTTATAAAATTTTTATAGCCATTTACCCTTTCTTTTGCCAACTTCACATCTCTACCTGGCGACGACATAGCTATAAGCGTGAATCTTAACGCATCAGCTCCAAATTCATTAATTAAAACTAATGGATCGATAACATTGCCTTTAGATTTTGACATTTTTTGTCCTTTTTCATCTCTAACTAAAGCGTGCACATAAACATCGGAAAAGGGTACTTTTTTCATAAAATATAAAGACATCATCATCATTCTAGCTACCCAAAAGAAAATAATATCAAAACCTGTAACTAAAACCGAAGTGCTATAAAATCTTTTTAATTCATACGTTTTTTTTGGCCAACCAAATGTAGCAAATGACCAGAGCGCGGAAGAAAACCAAGTATCAAGAACATCAGAATCTTGAGTTAGGGTAATATTTTTTTTAAATTTTTTCTTAACAATTTTTTTTGCTTCTTTTTCATTATTAGCAACAATGATTTTTCCTGAAGGCGTATACCATGCTGGTATTTGATGACCCCACCATAATTGTCTCGAGATACACCAGGGCTGTATGTTTTCCATCCATTGATAATAAGTTTTTGACCAGTTTTCGGGAAAGAAAGAAGTTTGCTTATTTTTAACTTTAGCAATAGCTTCTACAGACAATTTTTTTGCATCAAGAAACCACTGCTCGGTTAAATAAGGCTCTATAATAGAATTGGATCTATCGCCAAAAGGTACGGAGTGTTTAATATTATCAATTTTTTCAATTAAATTAAGCTCAGTTAATTTAGAAATTAGTTTTTTTCTTGCTTCAAAACGATCTAAACCAACAAAATCAGATGGAGTATTATCATTAAGTTTAGCATCTTTTGTAAGTATATTAATTTTTGCAAGATTATTTCTTTCACCAACTATAAAATCATTAAAATCATGGGCTGGGGTAATTTTTACAACCCCACTTCCTTGTGAAGGGTCTGCATATACATCTTCGATGATTTTAATCTCTCTATTTGCAACGGGTATAATAGCTGTTTTACCAACCAGGGCCTTATATCTTTCGTCTTTAGGATTAACAGCCAAAGCCGTATCTCCAAACATAGTTTCTGGTCTGGTTGTCGCCACGGTTAGAAAGCTATCAGAACCTTTAATGAGGTATTTGATATAAAAAAGTTTACCATCTACTTCTTTCTGAACTACCTCAAGATCAGAAACGGCAGTCTGTAAAACAGGATCCCAATTTACTAATTTTAAATCTTTATAAATAAGTTTTTTATTATAAAGATCGACGAAGACTTTGATAACAGCTTTAGACAAGCCTTCATCCATCGTAAATCTCTCACGGCTCCAATCGCAAGAAGAACCTAATTTTTTTAATTGAGATATGATTTCATTTCCAGATTTATTTTTCCACTTCCAAATTTCTTTTACAAATTTTTCCCTGCCTAAAGATTGTCTTGTTAAACCTTTTTCTAACAATTGTTTTTCAACAACCATTTGCGTAGCGATACCAGCGTGATCAGTTCCAGGTTGCCACAACGTTTCATATCCCTGATTACGTTTAAACCTTATTAATAAATCTTGAATAGTATTATTTAGAGCGTGACCCATATGCAAACTACCTGTTACATTCGGTGGCGGAATGACAATGGAAAAATATTTATTTTTTTTTTTATTTTTTATAGCTTTAAATAATTTTTTTTTTTGCCAAAAATTATAAATT
>VTPF01000103.1 GCA_008638025.1 Pelagibacteraceae bacterium
GTTATGTCCTTGGTCATTTTTACAGCATTAGTTGGAATTGTAATTGCACCTATTAAGATTAGTTTTGTTAATTCAGCCTTATCACTATTATTTGTTGCTCTTGGTGCTGGCGCAGCGGGTGCGCTAAACATGTGGTATGACGCAGAAATTGATGGAATTATGTCAAGAACTTGCCTCCGACCAATTCCGCTTGGGAAAGTTAAAAACAGGCACGCATTAATTTTTGGAACCACATTGTCTTTTATTTCAGTTGCTGGTTTATATTTTTTTTCTAATTTTTTATCAGCTATTATTTTAGCTATCACTATTTTGTTTTATATTTTTATTTACACTATTTGGCTTAAGAGAAGCACTCCTCAAAATATTGTTATTGGAGGAGCCGCTGGTTCATTCCCACCAGTCATTGGATGGACAATTTCTACTAATAGTATTTCGATTGAGCCTATTATTTTATTCTTAATAATTTTTCTTTGGACACCATCGCATTTTTGGGCATTAAGTTTATATAAAAATGAAGATTATAAAAAAGCAAACATTCCTATGCTATCAGTGGTAAGTGGAGAAGATGTTACAAAAAAAAATATTTTATTTTATTCTATAGTTTTGTGGCCCATCACTTTAGCTCCCTATTTTTTTAATTTTGCAAGTTATAGTAATTTAATATTTGTTGTTATTTTTGGATTATTTTATATTTATCTTTCTTTCAAGCTGCTAATAACTAAAAACAAATCCCTCTCTCATAAAATTGCTAGAAATATTTTCGTATTTTCAATTTTTTATTTATTTTTTATATTTTCAACCATCTTAATTGATAATTATTTTTTTCTATAATTTATGAATTTAAAAAATAAAAACAAAATAGTTGCATGGTCTTTGGTGGCTTTAATAATTTTCTTTTTTTGTTATACAATTTTAAATATTTCAATTTTTAATCGTCCGCTATGATAATAACTACATATAAAAAATTACATCCGAAGTATTTAGTGGTTATTTTTTTTATTATGTTGGGATTGTCATTTGCGTCTGTACCGCTTTATGATCTTTTTTGCAGAGTAACAGGCTTTGGTGGTACAACTCAGAAAACAAAAATTTTACCCAAAGTAATTATTAATAAAGATTTAGGAATGAGATTTGATACAAATGTTGCCGGAGGGCTTCCTGTTTTATTTAAAGCTAAAAACAATGTTTTGGAGATTAAGCCGGGTGAAGTTCGAAACGCATCATTTACCATTACCAATCAAAGTCAACAGCTAGTTACATTTGTGTCTACTTTTAATGTTACGCCTGATTCGACAGGAAAATATTTTAACAAACTTGAATGTTTTTGTTTTGAACAACAAAAACTAAGTCCTAATGAAACTATTGAGCTTAATTTATCTTATTATATTGACCCTGAAATTGCTAAAGACCCAGCGACCAAAGATGTCAAAGATATAACTTTATCTTATACTTTATTTGAAGTAGATAAGTTTCAGAAATAAAAAATTATGTCATCTGCAGAAAAAAAACACGATTATCATTTAGTTGACCCAAGTCCGTGGCCAATATTTTGTTCTTTAGCTTCTTTGTTAGTTGCAATTGGAGCCGTTTATTATTTTAGAACTAAAGCCCTCTGGCTGTTATTCGCATCTATGGCAGTTCTTTTATATGGAATGTTTATGTGGTTTAGGGATGTTGTTATTGAAGCTCAACACAAAGGTGATCACACTCCTGTAGTTCAGCTTAGTCATCGATATGGAATGGTTTTGTTTATCGCATCTGAAGTGATGTTTTTTGTTGCTTGGTTTTGGGCATTTTTTGACTCCAGTTTATTTCCTGACCAGGTTATTGGAGGAATTTGGCCACCGAAAGGAATTCAAACTTTAGATCCTTGGCACATACCTTTGATAAATACTTTAATATTATTGTTATCAGGAACTACTGTCACCTGGGCACATCATGCAATGTTAGAAAACGACAGGAAGAGTTTGATTCAGGGATTAATTTTAACAGTAATTTTAGGGGCAATTTTTACCATGTTCCAAGCTTATGAATATGTTCATGCAACATTTAAATTAAGCACAGGAATTTATGGTTCAACCTTTTATATGGCAACAGGTTTCCATGGTTTCCACGTATTAGTAGGAACTATATTTTTAGCCGTGTGTTTGTTTAGAGCACAAAAGGGTCATTATACTCCTGAGCATCATTTTGGATTTGAAGCTGCTGCATGGTACTGGCATTTTGTCGATGTGGTGTGGTTATTTTTATTTGCTGCAATCTACATTTGGGGTAGTTAATTTTTTTTGAGAAAAACTATCTTTAATTTATTTTCTATTACTATTATTTTTGTTCTTTTTTCTTTAGGCACATGGCAACTATACCGCTTGCAGTGGAAAGAAAATATTATTAATAAGATCGAAGTTTTTTCTAAACTTCCACCCATATCATTCGATATAAATAGCATTGAAGAATTTAAAAAGATTAAAATCAATGGAAAGCTACTTGAAAAAAATTACTTTCTTTATCAGTTAAACGAAAAAGGAAACTATGGTTTTAATTTAATTTCAGTATTGCAGACTGATAATTCAAATTTTTTTTTAGTGAAAAGAGGGTGGCTTCCTAAAATTGAAAAAAAGTATGAAGAAAATTACCCATCAGAAACAGCAAATAATGTAGAGATAGAAGGGACGTTGTATTTAGTAAAACCCAAAAGAAATTTTGTTCCTGAAAATAGTAATAAGGAAAAGTTTTATTACTATTTGGACATTGGTCAATTATCAAAATCTTTAAATGTTCAACTTGAACCGTATTTGATTGAGCAATCGTCACCAGATAAATATTTTGTTAATTTGAAGAATACTTCAAGGATTAATATAACGAATAATCATCTTCAGTATGCCATAACTTGGTATGTATTGGGATTTTGTATATTAATTGCTTTTTGGTTTTTAAAAAAAAGATATAAATAAATATGCTGTATTGGAGTACTAGAAACAAAAACAAAACATTTACTTTTGAGCAAATTTTTTTGAATGCTTTAGCATCTGATGGAGGATTGTATGTGCCTGTAAGCATTCCCAAAGTTGGTGAATCAGAAATGGCTCAAATGAGTAAGCTTAATTTTTCCGAACTG
>VTPF01000104.1 GCA_008638025.1 Pelagibacteraceae bacterium
TAATCTACTACCGGGACAAAGTGTAATAATTTTTTTATTTTTTGGAAAAGGAAATTTTCGATACTTAATTTTATTTTCAAAAAAAGGGTGGCCCACAAAAGTATTTTTTACTTTATATTTATCAAAAATTTTTTTTTCAAATGGAAAAAGTAAAAGCATATGATCAATAAATTTTCTAAAAAAATATACCCTACTCTCTCTCCATGCCCAGATACTGGGAGCAACTAGATGAACAATCTTAATTTTGGGAAACATTTTTTTGATTTTATTCTCAACTCTAAATGAAAAATCCGGTGAATCTATTGAAAATATAATATCAGGTTTGTATTTTTTTATATATTCAATTGTGAAATTAATTTTTTTTAATAAGAAAAAAATTTTTTTAATAACATCTGCAAAACCCATTACAGATATTTCCGCAGAATCAAATATAACCTTTATTTTGTTATTTTTTAAATGTTGAGAACCAACAGCACTTATGCAAAACTTATTTCTTCTAAAATGCCTAACTATGCTTGAAGCAAGTTTGTCACCTGAAGATTCCCCCGTTATTATAAATATTTTTTTTTTCAATTTACAACTTTAATAAAAAAATTATTTTTCTTAATTAATTCATAACAGCGCTCTTGATCTAAAAAAATATTCTCATTTTTTTTTAATGCAATTCCTTTAATGCCCGCATCTAAACAATTTTTTATAGTACTAAGTCCTATTGTTGGAATATCTACCCTTATATCCTGTATTTTTTTGGGCATTTTAACTAAAACGCCTGATAACATTCCTTTGTTAATTTTTTCTTGTATTTTTACGATCTTTTTGAGCATTAAATCAGTACCTTCAGCAGCTTCTATTCCTACAACAAAACCCTTGTTCACAACAATAGATTGACCTACATCGAATTTAGAATTTATATGATTCAGTAATAATTTTCCCTTTTTTATATCAGCCATATCATCCTTTGATGGTTTTGAGGATGATATAAAATTTTCTGCTTTTATCTCTGGCAAATACTTCAAGCAAGACACCACATTAATTTTATGTTTTTTAAAAACTTTAATAACCAAATCTAATAAAAAAGAATCCCCTTTTTTTAAATTAAAAAGTATTTTGGGTAATAATTTTATAGTTTCAAAATCAAATTTAAAATCTTTAATACTTGGCCTTACTACTTTTCCAACTAAAATTACCTCTCTACAATTATTTTTTTTTAATAATTTTATTATTTTTGAAATATCAGTAATATTTATATTAGTTTTTGTTTTTTTTAATTTTTTTTTCTCTTCCAAGTAAATTAAAAAATATTTAATTTTTTTTTTATTAAATTTATTTATTAAAATTTTTGGTAAATTTCCTTTACCTGCAATTATACCGATCATTGGCTTTCTGGTGTGCAGATAGGTTTATTTTTATTATTATTTAAAAAAGTTAAAAAATCATTTATTAATGGATTTGCACTATTTTCTGATGTTTCAATTATAGATTTGTCTTTAAAAAAAGATTCTATTAGATCTTTATACTCATTTATTATTGAATTTTGGTAACCTTTTCTTTTCAATCCTATTAAATTTAAATTTTCATAAACACACCTATTACCTGTAGCTAACGTGTATGGTATTATTGATTTATTAACACCAGTCATACCACCAATCATAGATCCTTTTCCTACTGTACAAAACTGCTGAACTGCAGAATTGCCTCCTATAATCGCATAATTTTCTATGTTGCAATGGCCAGCTATTGGAACATTATTTGCTATAATTACATTGCTACCAACAATACAATCATGAGCAATATGCGAAGATATCATAAAAAGATTATCATTTCCGATTTTGGTAATCAGACCTCCATGTTCTGTTCCAGGATGAATTGTTACATACTCTCTAATAATATTTTTATCACCAATAATAATTTTACTATTTTCACCCTTAAATTTTAGATCTTGTGGATTTGTTCCAATGCAAGCGAATGGATAAATAATATTATCTTTACCAATTTTAGTATTACCATCTATTACAACATGACTCATTACAATTGTACCGTCGTCTATAGAAACTTCAGGGCCAATTACACAAAAAGAACCAATTTTAACATTATTACCAATTTTTGCTTTTGAATGTACGCTTGAATTATTGATTATCATTTTTTCTATCAGCAATAGTTGCCATCCAACTAGCATCTGACATTATCTTTCCATCAACTGTTGCAGTACCTGAATATTTCCATATTTTTCCTTTTATCTTTTCAACTTTAACATTAAGTAAAAGTTCACAGGGTGGCATAATTGGTATTCTAAATCTTGCTTTTTCTATAGTCATTAAGAATACCAATTTGTTTTCAAATTCTTTTGGTTCTAAACAAAATGCAGACAAAGCTGCTGCCGTTTGGCCAAAAGCTTCAACTATCAAAACACCAGGGAATACGGGTTGGCCAGGAAAATGGCCATCAAAAAAAAATTTATCTGCAGAAACAGTAATGTGGCCCGTTGCAGATTGCATTGATACAATATTTGAAATTTTATTTATCAAAAGCATAGGCTCTCTATGCGGTAATAATTTTTTTATATCTTCAAGGTTCAATATTTTACTCATCTATTATTTCTCACAAAATCTCTAAATTGAATAGCTGGATAACCCATAACTACTTCATTGTCTTTAATATTTTTTATTACACCGCTCTTACCACCAATTTTTACATTATTACCAACAATCAAATGACCAGAGATTCCTGCTTGACCACCGATTACAACTTTATTTCCAATTATTGTACTACCGGCAATGCCAACCTGAGCTGCTAAAATACACCTCTTTCCAATTTTAACATTATGGGCGATATGCACTGAATTATCAATAAAAGTGTCATCACCAATAATTGTATTGGTAATAGACCCTCTGTCTATTACTGAATTTGAACCAATCTCACAATTTTTTCCAATAATAACTTTTCCTATATGAGGTACTCTCAAACATTTATTTTTATCAATAAACTTAAAGCCAAAACCTTTTTTTCCAATTATTGAACCATCGCATAAATGCACATTATCAGAAATTATTGAGTTTTCTATGACAACATTAGATCCTATAATAACATTATTTCCAATTTCGCAATTA
>VTPF01000105.1 GCA_008638025.1 Pelagibacteraceae bacterium
TAAATTATTAGTTCCACTTATGTCAGTATTTGTTTTCTGCTCTAACTTATCAAGAATGTATTATTACCGAGATAGCATCTTTTGGATCAAAGGGTTTTATTTTGCACTGATTACTGTGCCATTTGTAATCTTAGGAACCAATTTTTATGCCGGAGTTTCAGATAAAATTTTATATTTTTGCTTAGGTTTTGGTCTTGGTTTTGTCATTATTTTGAGAAGAGTTTTTAAAAAAATTGATTTAAAAATTGGCTGGTTTGGTCTTGGGGTTATGGCAGTTTTGTATGGAACCATCAGTGGAGTAATTTTGGGTCCAGGGGCCTTGTTGTTAACGGCTTTATCAGCAAATGGCATGGTAGGAGCTAGCATTGTTGGAACTGACTCTTTTATCACTTTAATCAATGTAATTATTCGAATGATTTCTTTTAGACAATTGGGTTTATTAAATAATGATGCATTAATCATAGGCTGCTCGATTGGGGCTGTTGCCATTTTTGGATCTTATATAGCTAGAAAAATTGTAGACAAGTTAGGAGTTAAACTTCACACTATTATTATTGAGGTGTGTATTGTTCTTGGTGCAGCGGTTATGATTTATAGGGCCTTTACTATTTAGATATATATTCAATTATTAATCTGACACTTGAAATTAAAATTAATAAATAAACGATATTATAAAATAATTTTTCTTCTATTCTTTTTAATATTTGAATGCCTATATAAATTCCCACAAGAGATGCAGGAAAGAATATAATCGATTGTTTTAAACTTTCTAAAGTTATGAATGATAAATGAATATAAAAAGGTAGTTTAATCAAATTAAGAAACATAAAAAATATAACTCTTGTTCCAACATAAATTTCTTTTTTGAAACGTAGGGGCAACAAGTAAATGCTAGTAGGAGTGCCTCCAGCATGGGCGCAAAAACTTGCAAACCCTGCAACCATAGAAGAAACTCCTCCTTTAACAATAGATTTTTCTAATGGAATAATTTTTTTTCTTTTAAAAATAAAATAGTGAGTAGTAAAAAAAAAACCCATCAAACCAATTAATAATTTTATGACAGCTTCTGAAAAGTAGGTGTAAGTTAAAGATCCGGTGATAACACCTATGCCACCACCTATTGTCATTAATCTTATAGTATCAAAATCAAATTGTTTTCTAAATTTATAAACTGCAACCATGTCGGATAGAATTAGTATTGGTAAAATGATTGCTAGTGCTTGACTAAGAGGCATGACAATGGTCATGAGTGGAATAGAAATTAGTGATAACGATCCGCCAAGACCAGACTTGGCGACACCATACAACATAATTGAAGGAATGACGCACAATAAAAAAAGAAAGCTATATTCCATCAATTAATTTTTCTTAAAACGAATTCTTAATAAAAATAGAATACCAATAATCAATCCATAAATGACAGGCTGGGTAATGTCTTTTTTTACTAACCATAAATAATGAAGAACCCCAAGTACAGCAATCACATAAATAAGTCGATGTAATTTAATCCAGTTATCTTTGAGAATAATTTTCATTTTTTGAGTGGAGGTAATTGCTAGAGGGATAAGTAGTGTCCAAGCGATAACTCCCACCCAAATATATTTGTGTTTAATCGTATTTTGTAAAATAAGCTTCCAATCAAAATGATGATCTAGCCCAATGTAGCTAAACAAATGTATGCATGCATAGACAAAGGTAAACAAACCCAGCATTTTTCTCAAAGGTAGCCAAATATTAGTTTTGGTAAGCCTGCGCAAAGGAGTGATGCTCAAGGTTAGGCAAATAAAAATTAATGTCCATTTACCAAAATGTCGAATAATTTCTTCAACTGGATTTGCACTAAAGTCATTATTTAAAAATGTAATTACAATAGATGCAATGGGCCACAGAGCAATTATAAAAATTAACTGCTGTAGTGAAAAGTATTGTTTCAATGTAATTAATAATATTTTTTTAAATCCATGCCTTGGTAAAGACCAGAAACTTCCTTGGCATAGCCATTAAACATTTCTGTTGGTCTTCTTGGGTCTAAAAATGAATCGCCAATTCTTCTTTCGGTTGCTTGAGACCATCTCGGATGAGAAACGTTTGGATTTACATTGGAATAAAATCCATATTCTGTGGGACTTGCATTCATCCAGGATGTGATTGGAATGTGTTCTACTAATTTTATTTTTACAATTGCTTTGGAACTTTTAAAACCATATTTCCATGGAACGACTAGGCGGATAGGGGCTCCATTTTGATTGGGTAAATTTTTTCCGTATAGACCTGTGGCCATAATAGTTAAAGGATGCATGGCTTCATCTAGCCTTAACCCTTCACGATAGGGCCAATCTAATATTTTACTTTGTTGACCAATCATTTCTTCGGGTCGGTAAACACTGATAAATTCTACAAACTTAGCTTTGCTGGTGGGAGTTACTGTTTTTAATAAATGACTCAACGAAAATCCCATCCATGGAATTACCATTGACCAGCCCTCGACACATCGAAGTCTATAAATTCTTTCTTCACTTGGAAAATCTTTGATGATTTGTTCATAGGAAAAAGTTTTTGCTTTTTCAACCTCACCTTCAATACTAACGCTCCAGGGAGAGGTTTTAAATTTACCAGAGTTTTCTGATGGATCTTCTTTACTCGTACCAAATTCATAATAATTATTGTAACTAATAATATCTCTATAGCGCGTAAGTTTGTCAGAAGAGGGTGTGTTGGCAGATCCTGGAATAGAAAATAATGATCCTAATACAACAGAGGCTGTTCCTGCAGCAGCAGATTTCATAAAGGATCTTCTATTCTGATAAATAGTTTCTGGAGTAATTTCACTTGCTAGAATTTTTTTCATATGATTATTTCTTTGTATCAATCACAGGGTTTCCTTTTAGCCAGTCCGACTCATTATCATCATAATGCTCTTTTTTCCAAATAGGTGTTCTTTTTTTTATTTCTTCAATGATATATCTTGATAATTCATAAACTTGAGATCGGTGTTTTGCAGCAACAGCAATTATAATAGATATTCCACCTAACGGGACATAGCCTTTGGTATGTTCAATAAATGCACAAGGGTGTTCAAGAGTAAG
>VTPF01000010.1 GCA_008638025.1 Pelagibacteraceae bacterium
GTTAGAATCCATAAAACAAACAAATAAGAAATATTAAATCCAAAAAAATTTACTTTTCCAAAAATTTTAAAAAAAAAATGAAGCAGTAAAGGAGAGATAGCAATTAATGTGATAAATAAAATATTAAAAAAATATTTAAAATTTGTAACTGACAAAAAATTACCTAAAAAATTTTGTTTAAAGTTTGCTATTACTTCCTTATGAACACTAATACCAATGCAGCTAGTTAATAACATAGAAAACAAAACAAACAAAAGTATAGTAAAATTACTTGCCAAAGAATTTGAAATTAAAAAATTCAAACCATTAAAGGCGATTGTAATAAGTATAACAATTGGAAAACCATCTTTAATTCGAGCCATCAAACTTGTTGAAACAAATTGAAAAGACAACTTTAAAACCTCAGAAATAACAAAATCTTTTTTTATCATAAAATATGGCGGTCAGGGAGGGATTCGAACCCTCGCTACGATTTTACTCGTAGGGTCATTTAGCAAACGACTGGTTTCAGCCTCTCACCCACCTGACCGTATTGTATTTGATATACCTTACTTATTTTAAAGTTGTAAAAAGATAAGATATTCATTTTCTATTTATAAATTAATTTTTTTAATAAAAAAGTAGTATTTTATTTACTAGTATTCATAATTAAAAAAATTTAACTAGAAAAGTCCAACGACTTTATCATCAATATAATCAATTTTTTCTGCAGAGGGTATTTTTGGGAGACCTGGCAAAGTCATGATATTACCGCATATAACAACAATAAACTCGGCTCCAGCTGCCAATCTTATTTCACGTACTGATATGGAATGATTAATTGGTGAGCCACGTAATTTAGGATCGGTTGAAAATGAAAATTGTGTTTTTGCTATACATACAGGGTAGTGGCCAAAACCACTGTTCTGAAGTTTTGTAATTTGATCTATTATTTGTTTTTCAGCGACAACCTCTTTGGCATGATATATTTTTTTAGCTATTTTATTTATTTTTTTCCACAAAGAATCACTATCATTATAAACAAATTTCATTTCTTTTTTTTGACCTTTGCTTAATCTAATCACCTCATTTGCCAAATCCACAGCTCCTTTACTTCCTTTAGCCCAGTGATCGGATAGAACTATATTTACACCTAATTTTTTCATTCTGTCTATTATTAGTTTGATTTCTTTTTTTGTATCATCAGAAAATTTATTAATTGTGACTACACAAGGTAGATTATATATATCAATTATATTTTTAACGTGTCGTTCTAAATTTGCTAAACCTTTTTCCAATGATAAAATGTCTTCTTTTATTAAATTATCTAATTCAACTCCACCATGATATTTAATTGCACGCACAGTTGCCACAACTACTACTGCAGAAGGTCTCAGGTTTGATTTGCGGCATTTAATATCAATGAATTTTTCTGCACCCAAGTCTGATCCAAATCCAGCCTCAGTTACTACATAGTCTGCTAATTTCAACGCAGCTTTTGTTGAGACAACAGAATTACATCCGTGAGCAATATTTGCAAAAGGTCCCCCATGAACAAATGATGGATTGTTTTCTAAAGTTTGTACTAAATTTGGAGAAATAGCATCTTTTAATAAAACGGTCATGGCACCGTGTGCTTTTAAATCTTTAGCGGTAACTGACAATCCTTGATTATTGTAAGCCACAACAATTTGACCAAGACGTTTTTTTAAATCATTGATTGATGAAGCTAAGCAAAGAATTGCCATCACTTCTGAAGCGGCAACAGTTTCAAACCCATTGTCATATGGAAAGCCTTTTTTAATTTCTTTTAAACCAACGGTAATTTTTCTTAAAGATCGGTCATTCATATCAATAACTCTCTTCCATTGAATGCGTGAAAGATCAATATCTAGTGCATTTCCATAATATATATGGTTATCAAGCATCGCAGATAATAAATTATGTGCTAATGAGATAGCGGAAAAATCGCCTGTAAAATGAAGATTTATATCTTCCATAGGGACAATTTGCGAATATCCTCCGCCTGCTGCCCCACCCTTCATTCCAAAAACAGGTCCTAATGATGGCTCTCGTAGACAAATGATTGTTTTTTTTCCAATACGGTTCAGAGCATCTCCTAAGCCGACTGTGGTGGTAGTTTTGCCCTCACCTGCTGGTGTTGGACTAATGGCAGTGACTAAAATTAACTTACTATTTTTTTTTTCTTTTAATTTTTGCAAATAAGATAATGAAATTTTAGCTTTATAATGACCAAAAGTTTGAATCTCACTTTCAGGAATTTTTAGAATTTTTTTAGCAATTTTAGATATTTTTTTTATTTTAGCAGATTGGGCGATGCTTATGTCTTTTTGCATTGTATTTAATAACAAATTCTTAATTAAGGTTTTTTATTTTTCTATAAAATTCTAAACATTCAGGATTAGCAATAGACTCAAGGTTATTAATTTCTTCACCATTAATTAATGTTCGTACTGCAATTTCAACAATTTTACCACTTTTAGTTCTAGGAATATCGGGACATTCTAAGATGAGCGCTGGAACGTGGCGTGGAGAACAATTGTTTTTAATGGTATTTTTTATTTTTTGCTTCAACGTTTCTGTAAAAAAATATTTTGTATTCATTTTTACAAATAGCACTATTCTAACATCGTCATCAAAATTTTGTCCAACTACTACTGATTCTGCTATTTCATCAAACGATTCAACTTGTCTATAAATCTCCGCAGTTCCTATTCTTACCCCTCCGGGTTTTAAGGTAGCATCTGATCTACCTTGAATTACAAACCCAGCATTTGAAGTCTTTTGAACATAGTCACCATGATGCCAAATATTGGGATACTTATTAAAATAAGCAGCTTTTATTTTTTTTCTATCTGGATCATTCCAAAATTGAACAGGCATAGAAGGAAATGATTGTTTTACTACAAGTTCGCCTTTATCAAGATTATTAATAGACAGACCTTTATCATCAAACACGTCGACATCAATTGCTAAGGCTGCACCTTGTATTTCTCCAGCGAAAACTTTTCCAAATAAATTACCTATTACTAAACATCCTACCACGTCAGTACCTCCGCTAATTGATGATAAAAAAACATCACTTTTTATATTTTTATATACATACTCCCAACTTTCTTTCATGAGAGGAGATCCTGTAGATGTAATTACTTTCAAATTATCTAAATTGTAGGAAGCCGCAGAAAAGTTATTTTTTTTTAAAAAATCAATATATTTTGCGCTTAATCCCAATAAAGAAAACTTATGCTCATCGCAGTATTTAAATAAAACTTCATGATTTGGGTAAAATGGAGATCCATCATACAATTTTATACTAGCGCCACAAGAAAGACTGGCAACTAACCAATTCCACATCATCCATCCCGTGGTTGTGAAATAAAAAATATTATCATTTTCTTTAACATCACAATGTAAAAATAATTCTTTTTTTTGCTGAATCAGAGATCCACCCGCACCATGTACAATACATTTAGGAACACCTGTAGTACCGCTTGAATAAAGAATATACAGTGGATGATTAAATTCAAATTCTTCAAAAGTTTCATCCATTAATTCTTCTTTAATAATCTTATCAAAAGATACAAAGGTCTTCGGAAAAATATTAATATCTTCATAGGAGCAAATGATAACTTGCTCTATAGATGGTATTAATTTTAGCAAAGAATGGGTTCTTTCAATAAGATTCACTTTTTTTCCATTATAATAATAATAATCGCATGTGATTAGAACTTTTGGAGTTATTTGCAAAAAACGATCAACCACACCTTGAATACCAAAATCAGGAGAACAAGAAGACCATATATGTCCATTTTTAGAAGAAGCTAATAATCCAATAATCGCCTCAATATTATTTGGCAAATAAGCTGCCACTCTGTCATTTTTATTTAAACCATTTCTTTTGAAGAAATTAGATAGTTTACAAACATCAGTATAAAGTTTTTTCCAAGTTATTGCTTTTTCAAAACCATTCTCACCCCTAAAATGGATTGCAACTTCATTTGTTTGTTTTGATAACAAGTTCTGCGCAAAATTTATTTTTGAATCTTCAAAAAAACGTCGATCTAAAAATTCTTTATTTTTAGAAATAATTTTTTTTCCTTTTGTTCCTTTAATATTAGCAAAATCCCAAAACTCTGACCAAAAAATATCTGGCTCTTGATTCGACCATTTCCAGAGTT
Source organism: Pelagibacteraceae bacterium (assembly GCA_008638025.1). Taxonomy (GTDB): domain Bacteria; phylum Pseudomonadota; class Alphaproteobacteria; order Pelagibacterales; family Pelagibacteraceae; genus IMCC9063. The sequence goes on from VTPF01000010.1 coordinate 4,179, forward strand.
CTTGATAATTGGTTGTTAAGGGAAAAATTTTTTTTTTATCGAGATATTTGCAGAATGAATATAAATTAGACTTTTCTACTTCATCTTTGTTAGCTTGCCATAAAAAATCTTCATTCATTATTTTAAAAAAATATTTTAAAATTAATTAAAATTATATTTTTACCCAATAGTTTTTTGGGACATGTATTTTTGCAAAACTTCTGGGATTGAAATTGTGCCATCTTTATTTTGATAATTCTCTAAAATGGCAATTATAGTTCTCCCTATTGCCAACCCTGAGCCATTCAGTGTAGCCAGTAGTTCATTTTTATTATCAATAGTTTTGTATCTAGCTTTCATTCTATTTGCTTGAAATGTTGAGCATGATGAACAACTAGAAATCTCCCTATACTTATTTTGCGATGGAATCCAAACTTCAAGATCGTAAGTTTTTTCTGCACTAAAACCCATATCACCACTTGATAAAAGCATGACTCTATAGGGTAGTTTTAATAATTCTAATACCTTTTCTGCACAAGAAAGCATTCGTTCCAATTCTTTAACTCTAAATTCAGGCTGAATAATAGAAACTAGTTCAACTTTAGAAAATTGATGTTGTCTCATTATTCCTTGTGTATCTTTACCAGCAGCACCAGCTTCTAACCTAAAACAAGGTGTGCTGGTTACAAGGCGTAATGGCAAATCTTCATATTTAGTAATTTTATCTGCTACCATATTAGTTAAAGAAACCTCACCTGTAGGTATTAGCCAAAGGTTATTATTCGTTTGAAACTGCTCATCTTTAAATTTTGGTAATTGACCAGTTCCAAACATAGATTTTTCATTGACTAAAATTGGAACATTGTGCTCCAAATAACCATTTTCATTTGTATGGAGGTCAATCATAAAATTTATTAATGCCCTTTCTAATTTGGCTAGATCCTTTTTTAATATGACAAACCTAGATCCGGATATATTTGCTGCAGTTTCAAAATCTATAAGATCTAAATTCTTAGCCAAAACGTCGTGACTAAGAGGTTTGAAATCAAATTTTCTTACTGAACCAGATTTTTTTACTTCAATATTTCCATTTTCATCTTGAGAAACTGGCACTTCGTCTAGAGGAATATTTGGCAAAGAATGCAAAATTTCGTTAATATTACTTTGTAATTTTGCCAACTCCGTTTCCAATGTGGCTATTGAGTTCTTAATGGAGGAAACTTCAGATGACAAATTTTTAAATTTCTCAGAATTTTTATCTTTTTCAACTGAAAGATTTTTAGAAATAGAATTTCTTTGATTTTGTAATTCTTGTTGAGTTTCAAGGTTTTTTCTATGATTTTCATCTAATTTTATCAATAGATCCAAAATTTGGTCGGAATTATTAATAAACCTAGATTTAATTTTTTCCTTAAAAAAATTCAGATCTTTTCTTATATCTTTTAAATTTAACATTATTTTCTCTGTACAGTTTTTACTGTAAAAATTGAAATTTCATACAAAAGAAGTAGAGGTAAAGCTAGGCCTATTTGTGTAATAGGGTCTGGAGGTGTTAAAATTGCTGCTGCAGTAAAAATCAAAACAATAACGTACCTTCTTCTTTTTTTTAGATCCTCTGCAGTCAGAAAACCAACTTTTCCTAATAACGTTAACAAAACTGGGAGTTGAAAACTCAAGCCAAAAGCAAAAATTAATTTAGTTATTAAAGATAAATACTCATCAACTTTAGCCTCTAATTGAATAGGCATTCCAGACATGGCGCTTGTGGTCTCAAATGATAAAAAAAACTTTACTGCAAGTGGCATAATTAAATAATACACAAGCATTCCCCCTAAAACAAAAAGAATTGGAGTTGCAATTAAAAAAGGTAGAAGAGCCATTTTTTCATTTTTATATAAACCCGGTGCAATAAATTTCCAAATTTGAATTAATATAACAGGAAAAGAAAGACAAAAAGCTGAAAAAAAAGCCAATTTCAAATAAGTTAGAAATGTTTCGTGCAATGCTGTAAAAATCATCCTTCTTTGCATTGGATCATTTTTTGTAGCTTGAACATAAGGATCTAGCAAAAAAGCATAAATATTATCTGCAAAAATAAAACATATGATAAAAGCCAAAAGCAAAAAAACAACAGACTTTATTAAACGTGATCTCAATTCTTTGAGATGACCAGTAATCGTTGTTGTTTTTGTAGCCATCAATTATTAAGAATCAAGTTTCGTTTTCTTTTGATTTTTTGATGTAGTTTTTTTTCTTTCAGGTTTTTCAATTTCAACAGTTTCAATATCTTCAATATTTTCTAAACTATTTTGAAACTGACCGGCATAACCCTTAATAGTTCTTATCCATCCACCAACTTTTTTGGCTATGACGGGTAGATCTTTTGGCCCAATAACCAATATGGCAATAACCGCTATTACGAGAAGTTCTGACCACCCAATTTGTGGCATTAGAAATTAACTTTCTGAATTTTTGTTGTCTTTATTGGTATTGGTTAAGTTTTTATCATCAATTTCTTCCGTCGATGACATTCCTTTTTTGAAGCTTTTAATACCTTTAGCTACATCGCCCATTAACTCTGAAATTTTACCTCTCCCAAAAAGAAGTACAACTAGGGCTACAACTATAACAATTTGCCAAAAACCAATGCTCATAAGTAAATCTTATCTATTATTTAATCAAAAAACAATATCTATTTTAACTTATCTTCCTCTTTCTCATCTTCATCTTCATCTTCCTCATCATCTAGATCTTCCTCATCTTCATCTTCGTCTTCGTCATCTTGGTTTTCTTCATCATTTTCGTTTTTTTTGGTAATATCGGCATCTTTATTATCTAAAGTATCGCTGATCATTTCATCAATATTGCTAAATATATTTTCTTTTAATGAATCATCTTCATCTTTTGTAAATTTTGAAGTTCCAAAAATCGAACTATCAACTCTGCTATCAATTAAACCAGCAGCCATCAATTCATCTGAGTTAGGCAAATCTTCAAGGCTATTTAAATTAAAATGACTAAGAAAAGAGTCAGTTGTACCATAAGCCAATGGTTTACCAGGCACATCTTTTCTTCCTGCTGGCTTTACCCATCCTAGTTCAAACAATACCTCCATAGTTCCAGTAGAAAAAGAAACCCCTCTAATTTCTTCAATTTCAGATCTGGTGACTGGTTGATGATAAGCAATAATTGCAAGTGTTTCGATTGCAGCTTTTGACAATTTTTTTTGTCCTGTTATTTCTTCTCTTAACTGATCCGCTAAATCAACTGAAGTTCTAAAGGACCATCGATTTGCTAATTTAATTAAATTAATACCCCTATCTTGATATTCTTTTTGTAATTCATTTAAAATCTCTAATACATCCGTATTTTTTTTAACTTTAGATTGCAAAGTATCAAGATCAAGAGGCTCATCAGCAGCAAAAAGAAATGCTTCAATTACTTTTTTTTCTTTTTTATCAATACCTGGCATATATTTTAATTTTTAGATTTAATATAAATATCTTTAAACATTTGTTCTTGTTTCATTAAAAGCTTTCCTTCGCGAACTAGTTCTAGACTAGCAGCAAAAGTACCTGATAAACCAGACTTTTTTAACTTTTTATTTTTTAAAAAATTTTTTGGTATAATAGTATTAATATCACACCACTCTTTAATCTGATCAAACATCTTAGTAATCATTTTTAAAGCTTCTTCCATTGTGTAAACTGGTAATTTTTTTATATTGATAGATGAAAAATTTTCTTTTCTTTTGAAATCAGCATAGGCTTTAATAAGTTCGTATAAAGAAACATTATACTCTGACTTATTAATAGGCTTAATTCCTTCTCTCATGGCTCTCATAAAAACCTCATAACCTAATTTTGGTTTACTCATTAACTGATCAGATAGTAGCCTGATACTTTCTAATTTTCTTAATTGCAATTTAAGCTTTTCTGCCATTTTAATTGCAGAAAAATCATCGTCAAAATCTTCGGGTAGTAAAAGTCTTGATTTTAAATATGCAAGCCAAGATGCCATAACTAAAAAATCTGCCGCAAGCTCTAGGTTATCATTTAATTCAGAAATATAATTAATATATTGATCAGCAAGCTGAACGATGGAGATTTGCATTAAATCAACTTTTTGAGCCTTGGCAAGATCTAACAATAGATCTAAAGGACCTTCGTAATTATCAACCTGTAATTTAAAATTATCAGTTAAAACTTCAGCATGATTCTCTTGCATAAAAAATCGTACTAAATTATTGGCTATAATTAAAGATTTTAATCATTTTTGCTAACAACTTCTTATTGGCCACCTTGGTTGTTGTAAGCAAACGTCTCATTTCAGCAAGATTTCCACTACAGTGCAATACAATATCACATCCAGCCTCAAATGATCTGGCAGCTCTACTTTCTATGGACCCATTTAAAGCTTTCATGCATATGTCATCTGACATGATCAATCCTTTGAATTTCAATTTTTTTTTAATAATTTGCTTAATTATTATAGAAGAAAAAGTTGCTGGATGAATTGAGTCAATATTTTTATAAAGCAGATGTGCGGTCATTAAAAAGGGAGATTCTATATTTTTAAAACACTCAAAATCATTATTAAATAAAAAATCTTTTGTTTCATTTATAATTGGTAAATGAAAATGACTATCTAAATTTGATAAACCGTGACCAGGTGCATGTTTGCCGATAGTTAATAACCTTCTTTTAAAATACTTCTTTATTATAATTTTACCAATTGAAATTACTTCTTTGACATTTTCAGAATACGCTCGATCAGATATAACACTACTTTTATTAGGATAGAATAAATCTAACACTGGTGTAGCAATTAAATTTATACCAAAATAATTAAATAAATTAGAATTAAAGTTAATAAATTTATTAATCTCTAAATCAAATTTATTTTTATCCGCTTTAAAATAATTTCCAAATATTTTAGCTGATTGATTGTTTTGATTAAAAAAATTTGAAAAACGATTAACTCTGCCACCCTCATGATCGATCATAATTAACGTTTTTTGATCGGGATTTAAAGATTTGAGTTCAGCGATAAGATTCTTCAATTGAAGAAAGTCTTTAATATTTCGGGAAAAAATAATATATCCAAGGGGTAAATGTGTTTTGAACAAAAAATACTCTTCTTTAGATATTCTTGGACCCGACAAACCTAATATAAGAGGTTTATATACACTTTTCATTTTATTAACTCCCAAAACTTAGGTTCTTTATCAATTTTTTTGAAATATTCAGAATTATCTATAAATTTTTTAAAATTTTTATTAACTTCAATTTTAGGAAGGGTCATGCCGTAATTGACAATTGTTAAATCATGTGATGCTCTACTCTTAACAACTTTTGATTTAAAACTGTCTGATAAATAAAATAATAAACTAAAATAAAAAAACAAAAAAAACAAAATAGTAGAAACTATTTTTATCATTAATTGCGTCATCACATAGACTCTGGTGAACTAACACCTAGTATTAACAGTCCAGACTTTATTACTTTTAATATTCTATCTAAAAGAAAAATTCTTGCTTTGATTAATTCTTTATTATTATTTTCAATAATTTTAAATTCCGAATGTTCCTTCCCTAAATTCCAGTAAGAATGAAATATGGAAGCCAAATCATACAAATAATAAGGTATTCGATGAGGCTCTAAATTTTTAGCAGACAGCTCTAGACATTTTGACCACAACGATAATTTTTTTATCATGTCAATTTCAATGTCAGAGTCCAATAATTGCAAACTTTCTTGATCAAAATTGCTTAAATCCAAAGATACTTTTCTTAAAACTGAATGAATTCTAGCGCTAGCATACTGTACATAAAAAACGGGATTTTCTTTTGTTTTCTCAGTAACTAAATCAAAATCAAAATCTAGCTGACTATCATTACTTCTATAAATCATCATAAATCTCACAGCATCTACACCCACTGAGTTCACTAATTCTTTTGCAGTAATAAAATCTCCTGCTCTCTTAGACATTTTGTAAGGCTCACCAGACTTAAAGAGTTTTACTAATTGACAAACCTTGCATTCAAAATCTGCATTAAAATCAGACAAAGCATCAACACAAGCTTTTAATCTTTTGAGATAACCAGCATGATCTGCTCCTAATACATTGATGTATTGATCGAATTTTCTTTCTAATTTGTAAGAATGATAAGCAACATCATTGGCAAAATATGTCCAGGTTCCATCTGACTTTTTAAGAGCCCTATCAACATCATCACCAAATTTTGTAGATTTAAATAACAATTGCTCTCTTGGTTCCCAATCATCATTTTCATTTCCTTTAGGTTTTGGCAAAATACCATTGTAAATACAGTTTTTGTTTTCTAATATTTTTATGGTATTGGAAACTAAGTTTTTTTTTACCAATTCTTTTTCTGAAACAAATAAATCGTGTCTAATACCTAATGCAAGTAAATCGTTTTTTATCATTATCATTGCCTCATCCATTGCCATAGATCCCAATTGATCTTTAATTTCATCGTAATTAGAATAATCAGAAATACTTCTTTTTTTGATCAAGTTTTCAGCGATTTCTTTAAGATATTCACCAGGGTACAAGCCCTCATTAATTGGAAATTTTTTTCCATCTGTAATTTCAAGAATTCTCGCATAAACAGATTTTGCAAACATATGAATTTGATTGCCATAATCATTTATGTAATATTCTTTTGTTACTTTATGACCAACAAAATTTAAAAGATTGGCTAAAATATCTCCATAGACTGCCCCTCGACAATGACCCACATGTAAAGGACCGGTAGGATTTGCTGAAACATATTCTAAATTAATTTTTTTTGGGTTGGTCGTAATTTTACCCTTGCTATCCTCAAATGAAAATAAAAAATTAAACCAGAATATTTTTTTAAATTTTAAATTTATAAAACCTGGTTTTACGACCTCAACTGTTTCAAATTCATTAAAACTTTGCTTAATTAAATCGACAATTTTGGCACCAACTTCTAATGGGTTTATTTTAAGAGAAGAAGATAATATAAGCGGTGCGTTAAAAGCTAAATCTCCAAAACTAGCTTGCCTTGGTGAATCCACGGTTACTTTATCTTCATTACATTCGAAATTATTATCCTGAAGTAATAAATAAAATTTATCTTTATATATTTTAAAAATATTCATTTTAATGAGTTAAAAAGATCAATAGCATATTTATCAGTCATTCCAGAAATATAGTCACTAATATTTCTTTCTTTTGAAAAGTTATTATTAAATTTCATTGAAATTTTTTCATAATTATTAACATAATAAATAAAAATTTTTTCTATTATTTCTTTTGATTTATTCGACCATTTTTGAATATGTGTGTGCTTATACATATTTAAATGTAAAAAAATTTTAATATCTTTGATCAAATTACTTACCCCATCAGAAAACTTAATAATTGATTTATTAGAGTCATAAACATCGTGAATATTATTAATTCTGTGGAAATCTATATTTTTTTTTGAATTATCTATTAAATCAGTGACCATATAATCAATTAGTTTTCTAACTAAGGTGTAATTATTTTTATCAGAATTTTTATTATAAGTTTCGTTAATTAAATCTTTTAAAATAGGAATTTGTTTAAGATCATTAATAGTAAAAAAATTCGCTCTTAATCCGTCATCTATATCATGATTATTATACGCTATATCATCAGATAAAGAGCTTATTTGAGCCTCTAAAGATCCGTAAGTTTTTAAATTTAAACTATAATTATAAATTTCTGGCAAAAGTATTTTTAACTTTTGTTCGTTTTCAACAGGTCCGTTGTGTTTTAACAGACCATCAATGCAATTTAGAGAAAGATTTAGACCTAAATAATTTTCATAAATATTTTCTAACAACAAAAGAATTCTCAGGGATTGTATGTTATGATCAAAGCCGCCGTGGTTTTCCATACATTCTGCCAATACATCTTCACCTGCATGACCAAATGGGGTGTGGCCCAAATCATGTGCTAAACTTAATGCTTCGCACAAATCTTCATTTAGACCCATATGCCTAGCTATAGATCTAGAAATTTGTGATACCTCCAATGAATGAGTGAGCCTTGTTCTAAAATGATCCCCTTCATGGTAAATAAAAACCTGTGTTTTATGTTTTAACCTTCTAAATGAAGAGCAGTGAATGACACGATCCCGATCTCTTTGATATTCAGATCTGTAAGATGAGGTTTTTTCAGAATAAAATCTTCCTAAAAAATTTGCTTGATTTGATGCATATTTCTGTAAAATGCTATCATGATTAGCTAGGGATGCGTTCATTTAAGATATAATGTATACAAAGTTAATTTAATAAAGTTATGAATACTAATATAGAAATAAGTAAAAAAGCTAAAGAAGAAATTAATAACCTCCTACTGGATGAAAACAAAGGTTCTTTTTTTCGCATATCTGTTGAAGGTGGTGGATGCTCTGGTTTTAAATATAACTTTACAATAGATAAAACATTTAATCCTGATGACAAAAAGTTTGACAATGTAATTATTGATCAGATAAGTCTAGAATATATCAAAGGATCAATTCTAGAATATAACGATACTTTAATTGAAAAATCTTTTAAGATAATCAATCCTAATGCAAAAAGTTCTTGTGGTTGTGGAACTTCTTTTTCTTTATAGTGAATATAGCGAGTTGGAACATTAATTCTGTAAGAATTAGAATAGACCAAGTTTTAGAATATTTAAAAGAAAAAAAGATTGATATTTTATTTTTACAAGAAATTAAAACAGAAGATAAAAATTTTCCTTATCAAGATTTTAAAAAGGCTGGATATTATGCTTATGTTAATGGTCAAAAATCATATAACGGGGTGGCCATATTAAGCAATCAAGAATTAGTAACTGATTATAATGAATTTAAAGATCCATTAGGCCAAGCTAGATTTATTTCAACTAATATTAATTTTAAAAATAAAATTATATCTCTAATTTCAATTTATCTACCAAACGGAAATCCAATAAATACAGATAAGTATGAATATAAAAAAAAATGGATGGAATCCTTTGAGGAATTTATTAAATCAAAACTAAAAAAAAATAAAAATATTATTATTACAGGTGATTTTAATATCATACCTGCTGACAATGATGTTGATAATCCTGAAGAATGGTTAAATGATGCTTTGTTTAAATTAGAGATTAGAAAAAAATTTAGATCCATACTAAATCTTGGTTTTAAAGATGGTTTTAGGTTATTTGATAATCGAGGTGAGCAATACACATTCTGGGATTACCAACAAGGGTCTTGGCAAAGAAATAAAGGATTAAGAATAGATCATTATTTAATATCCAATGAACTAGTCGACTCTTTAAAAACTATAGAAATAGATAAATATACAAGAGAAAATCAACGACCATCAGATCATGTTCCTATAAGGTGTGTTCTTATTTAACTCTATTATACTGATCAATATATCTAATAATATCAGTTTCTTTTAAAACACTACCTACCTGAGCTTCAATAATTTTTACTGGATTAGAAAAAAAATTTTCAACTCTATGCTTTGATCCAAGAGGGATAAAAATAGTTTCGTCAATTTTTGGAAATACAATTTTATTATCAATAGTTACTCTTGGCCTTCCATTAGTGATGGTCCAATGTTCGGATCTATACTTATGCTTCTGTAAGCTTATGGAAGAATCTTTATTTATGACAAGTTCTTTGATTAAAAAACCATCACCTCTATGTAGGTTAATGTATTTACCCCAAGGTTTAAGAAAAATATTCTTTTTTTGATAATATTTATGCTTAATTTTCTTAAATAAATGAGTGATAGCTCTCCAACTACCTAGATCAGACCAGCCAACATTCAGCTTTATTCCTATGATTGTTTTTACTTTTTCTAAAATTGCATAATCAAAAGAAATCTCTTTTATCGGAATATAGAATTTTTTATTAAGCTTTATTG
>VTPF01000106.1 GCA_008638025.1 Pelagibacteraceae bacterium
AGGTTATTTTTTTTTCTTTTTTTTAGTATCTTCTCTCAAGCATTCCATAACTTCTACGCTCATCATATAAAATGTTCCGCCCATAATGATATACACCGGCAAAACATCAAAAAAAGAAATCATATTTGATTTATTGAGAGTGATAGTAATTCCCGAGAAAAAAGTCATTGCGAACAAAGTTCCGACTACTGCATTAATTTTATTTATCATTATTTCCCCTTTTTAAAATTTTTCATTAACCAATTAGCAGTTCTCATCAACCTAGGATCATCAAACTTTTCACCCACAACCTGAACTCCTAAAGGTAGATTATTAGATCCTTGCAATAATGGCAATGAAATTGATGGTGTGCCTAAATAAGTCCATATAGTAGAAAATTCAGGACTACCTGTATATTCTAAACCTTTAGAAGCAACTCCGGTTGAGGCAGGCGTCAATATTGCATGATAATCATGAAATACCTCTTGAAATTGATCATAAAAATAATTTCTATTTTCGCAAGCTTCCGCATAATCTCTTGCCTTATATTTAAGGCCCCTCTCAATTGCTTCCACTAATTTTTTTCCTAATTTAGATTTTCGTTTCTCATAAAAATCAGAAAAACTATATGCCATGTCTGCCTCATGAATTATTTGATGATATTCAAAAATTTTATCAAAATGCGAAGGGGCATCAATAACCTCTACATTGGATCCTAGTTTTTTAATGAAAGCTTCAAAACTTTTTATTGAATCTTTATCTAAATTTTTCCACTTAGAAGTTTTAAAAAATACAAATTTAGGATCAAAAGGTGGCTTTGATTTTACTATGCTCATTATATCATCAGCAGAATAAGCAACAGTTGATTTATCCTCTGGGTCTTTTTTAATAATTTCTCTTGCTACAAAAGCTAAATCTTCCAAACTTCTTGAGAATATACCTACATGATCTAAAAAATTTGATTGCTTCATCACCCCATGTCGGCTGATTAAGCCATAAGTCGGTTTGTAGCCAATCACACCACAATAAGAAGCTGGTCTGATCACAGAACCATTGGTTTGAGAGCCAATGGCAACCGGAGCCATGAAAGAAGCAACCGCTGCGGCTGAACCGCTCGATGAACCCCCAGGAGTTCTTGTATGATCGTGAGGATTTGTCGTTTTTCCTGGGTCAAAATAAGCAAACTCAGTAGTAACTGTTTTTCCCATAACCAAAGCTCCTGAATTTCTGAGAAGATTAACTACTTCGCAATCATTTTTAGATCGAACACCTTCTCGTAAAGGTGTTCCGCATGCCGTTGGCATCTCATCAGTTCCAAAAATATCTTTAATGGCAATGGGTATTCCGTGAAGTGGGCCAATAGGCTTTCCGGTAATTCTATATTGATCTGACTCTATAGCAGATTTTAATAAAAACTCTTTATCAAAATAAGCCCACGCTTGAATTTTGCTATCAACTTTTTCAATTTTGCTTATATAACTTTGCACTAACTCTTCTGATGATATTTTTCCATCATGAATGAGCTTGCTTAGCTCTACAACACTTAATAAAGATAGATCCGACATTTAATTTAAAGTTAGCTTACGCTGGTCCAAACAAAGCTTCTGGAAGCCAGAGCGCTAGACCTGGATAATTATACATAATAACCATCGCAAGCACTACAATTGCTAAAAAAGGCATAATACCTCTAAAAATATCCATCAGCTCCACATTTCTGGACTGCACACCTTTTAAATAGTAGGCCGACATTGCCATAGGTGGAGTTAAGAAAGAAGTTTGAAGGTTTAGAGCAATTAACATAGCAAAGAAATATGGATTGATTCCAAATTTTTCTAATAAAGGTAAAAAAATTGGAACAAAAATAATTAAAATTTCTGTCCACTCTAAAGGCCAACCTAATAAGAAAATAATAATTTGAGTAATAACTAAAAACTGCCAAGGTTCCAAATCTAATCCTAAAAAAAACTGTTCAAACACATGATGTCCTCCCAGAAGAGAAAAAACTGAAGCAAAGGTCCAAGATCCTACAAACAACCACATAATCATAGCTGAAGTTTTTGCGGTCAAGAAAACAGACTCTTTAAAAGACTGCCATTTTAGTGTTTTGTAAAACCAAGCCATAATTAAGGCTCCGAATGCTCCAACACCAGCGGCTTCCGCAGGAGTGGCAAAGCCACCTAAAATACTACCAAGCACTAACATAATAAGAATAAATAATGGAACAAATGAATACATAACCTCTTTGAATATAACTAACCTCGGAGGAATCTCAGAAGCATGAGGTTTTGGTGCAATTTCAGGCTTGATCATCGCAAAAATAATAGCATAAGCAATATAAAGGCCTGCAAGTAAAAGCCCTGGTAACATTGCAGCTGCAAATAAACGCAAAGGTGATAGCTGCGCAATAACCGCATAAACAATTAACATAATACTTGGAGGAATTAGGATACCAAGACATCCTCCAGCACAAATAATTCCTGAAGCAAATTTTTTATCATATCCAGCTTTGATCATCGCTGGCCAAGCCAACAAACCCATTAACGTAACCACGGCTCCAATAATGCCAGTCGCTGTTGAAAAAATTGCACAAGTCACTAAAGCTGCAACAGCCATTGATGCGGGTAATCTGTGAGACGCTAAACGTATAGCAAAAAATAACTTAGCAACAATTCCTGCTCTTTCAACTAAGTAGCCCATAAACAAAAATAATGGGACAGCTGTTAAGACGTTATTATCCATTACAGAATAAGTATTTTGAACAACCAAATCAAAAATCCTATTATCAAAAATGCTTACTAATTTGGTAGCATCATAGTAAGCGTAATAACCAAAACCAACTCCCATTGCCAATAGAGTAAAAGCAATTGGAAATCCTAGTAGAACTAGTATTAGAAAAATTCCCATCATAAACAACGCAACTTGTGGATCTGTCCAACCAAACATTATTTTGTTCCCTTCTTCTCAGGCCCAAGGTCTTCGACCAAAACACCTGCTGAGTTTTTTTTCATTAATATTTTTTCTGTTTCTTCAGCCGCTACGGTTCTTTCTGGCCACTTACCTGTTCTAAAAGCTATAATAGCTCTAAACC
>VTPF01000011.1 GCA_008638025.1 Pelagibacteraceae bacterium
TGGCTTAAAAAAATTGGCAAACTTTGATATTGCTGTAGGGGGGTATCCCGAGATACACCCAGATTCTAAAAACAAACAAGATGATATTGATAATTTAAAAAGAAAAGTAGATGCAGGAGCTGATAAAATTATAACCCAGTATTTTTTTGATAAAGATGTTTTTTTGAGATACCGTGATACGGTTACGGCAGCAGGAATTAAAATACAATTAATACCAGGCATTATGCCCATATCTAATTTCAAAAAAATTCAAAATTTTAGTAAAATGTGTGGAGCTTCCATTCCTGACTGGGTGGCAAATGAATTTGCAAACTTGGATGAAACACCAGAGGTCCAACATTTGGTCGGTGCGAGTTTGGCTAGCGATTTAGTAAAAAAATTAAAAAAGGAAGAAGTAAATGAATTTCATTTTTACACACTTAATAAATATGAATTAACCTTTGCAGTATGTACAAGACTTTTGTCACTGCAAAATAATAAAAATAATAATAAAAACAAAGGAGAAGCAAGAGCATGATACAAGTAGCATCAATCGGATATCCAAGAATTGGACCAAAAAGAGAATTAAAAAAAGCATTAGAACAATTTTGGAAGGGTGAAATTAAAGAGCAAGATTTGCATACAGTTGCAAAAAATTTAAAAAAACAAAATTGGCAAACCCAAAAAGATAATGGGGTTGATTTAATTTCTTCAAATGATTTTTCTTTTTATGATCAAGTGTTAGATGCTATTTGTTTATTAGGAGCTATTCCAAAACGATATAAGTGGGATGGCAATGAAGTTACATTAAAAACTTACTTTGCTATGGCCAGAGGATCTCAAACATCTGAACTAGATGTTCCGGCTTTAGAAATGACAAAATGGTTTGATACCAATTATCACTATTTAGTTCCTGAACTGTCTAAAGATCAAGAATTTAAGCTAAGTTCTAATAAACCTTTTTCTGAGTATGAAGAGGCAAAACAGGCAGGATTTAATACTAAACCAGTCATTTTAGGACCTCTTACTTTTCTTTCATTATCAAAGGGTATTGATGGCTCAAATACCATTGATTTGTTGGAAAAAATATTACCTGTTTATAAGGAAATTGTTAAAAAGTTCTCTGAATTGGGAGCTGAATGGATTCAAATTGATGAACCAATATTGGTGAAAGATTTAGACTCCAATACGGTTTCAAAAATCAAAAATACTCTTAATGAGCTCAAACAAGCAGCTGGTTCAAGCAAAGTATTATTAACAACTTATTTTGAAGATTTAAATGAAGATATTAAAAAAGAAGTGTTTGATAGCAATGTTGATGTAGTTCATTTGGATTTGGTTCGTGGAACTAAAAATCAAGAATATGTTAAAAATTCTTCAAAAAAATTATCTTTAGGATTGGTAGATGGAAGAAATGTTTGGAAAGCTAACCTTCAAGAAAAAATTGATTTTATTAAAAACAATGTTTCTGGAGACGTTATTATTTCATCTTCTTGTCCCCTACTTCACTCTCCGTACGATTTAGATCTCGAGCAAAAAGTCCCTTCTGAAATTAAAAGATGGCTTGCTTTTGCTAAACAAAAATTACAGGAATTGAATATTATTAAAGGTTTTGTAAACCAAGGGTCTCATCAAAAAGAACTTGATCAAAACATTAACGATATTCAAGATAGAAAAACATCTAAGTTAATTCATGATGTTGCTGTTAAAAATAGAATTAAAACTATTGATAAATCAATTATTGATCGAAAATTAGGATATGCAGAACGAGCTAAAGTTCAAAAAAATATTTTTGCCCTTCCTAAATATCCTACTACTACCATTGGTTCTTTTCCTCAAACTACAGATGTCAGACAGGCCAGAGCTAAATTTAAAAGAGGAGAACTTGATCAGCAGAGTTACGAAAAGTTTTTAGAAGAAAAAACTATCGATACTATTAGGAAACAAGAGCAGATTGGCATTGATGTTATTGTCCATGGTGAGTTTGAGCGTAATGACATGGTGGAATACTTCGGTGAACAGCTACAAGGCTTTACCTTTACTTCGAGTGGTTTTGTGCAAAGCTATGGTTCTCGTTGTGTCAAACCACCAATTATTTTTGGTAACGTATCCAGACCCCATGCTATGACTGTACGATGGTCAAAATTTGCCCAAGAGCAAACAAAACAAATTGTAAAAGGAATGTTAACGGGTCCTATTACTATTTTGCAATGGTCTTTTGTAAGAGATGATCAGCCAAGAAAATTTACTGCTCAAGAAATTGCATTCGCTATTCGTGATGAAGTAGAAGATCTTGAAAAAAATGGTATTCGCATGATTCAAATTGATGAACCTGCGCTTCGAGAAGGTTTGCCTTTAAAGAAAAAAGATTGGAAAGAATACTTAAATTGGTCAGTTGATTGTTTCAAAATATCTGCTGCTGTAGTTAAAAACGAAACTCAAATTCATACACATATGTGCTATGCTGAATTTGAAGATATTATTGACTCCATTGCCGCATTGGATGCTGATGTAATTTCCATTGAAACGTCAAGATCAAGGATGGAACTTCTAACTACTTTTGAAAAATTCAAATACCCAAATGAAGTAGGTCCAGGTGTTTATGACATTCATTCACCTCGAGTTCCAACAAAAGATGAAATGAAAGAGCTTATACAAAAAGCATCTAAACTAATTGATCCATCAAGAATATGGGTAAACCCAGATTGTGGTTTAAAAACTAGAGGCTGGCCAGAAACCATTGATGCATTAACAAAAATGGTTAATGCTGCAAAAGAATTAAGGATTAATTAGGCAAAAGACTATGAAAAAAAAATATAAACAGGATACTTATTTAGTTAGAGGAGGCTTACAAAGGTCTAACTTCAAAGAAACATCTGAAGCTTTATTTTTAAACTCTGGCTTTGTTTATGATTCAGCTGAACAAGCTGAAGCTATTTTCAAGGGTGAACAAACAGGATTTCAATACACAAGGTATGCCAATCCTACTATTGAAATGTTTGAACAGCGTTTGGCTTTGCTCGATGGTTCTGAAGCTTGTTTTGCTACATCCAGTGGCATGTCAGCAGTGTTTGGTTCAATGATGTGCCAGCTAAAAACTGGAGATCATGTAGTTTCAGCTTCAGCATTATTTGGATCTTGTAGATATATCTTAAAAGAAATCTTACCTAAATTTGGAATAGAGGTTTCTTTTATAGATGGAAAAAATATTAATGAATGGAAAAAAAATATTAAAAAAAACACAAAGATTTTTTTCTTTGAATCTCCTTCTAATCCTTGCTTAGAAATAATTGATATTAAACAAGTTTGCTCGATCGCTAAAAAAAATAAAATTACTACTATTGTAGATAATATTTTTGCATCTCCCATTTTGCAACAACCAGTTAAATTTGGAGCTGATGTAATTGTCTATTCAGGAACTAAACATATTGATGGTCAGGGAAGAGCAATGGGTGGTGCTGTTTGCTCAAGTAAAAAATTTAAAGAGGATATATTAAAACCTTTTTTAAGACATACAGGTCCCTGTATTAGTCCGTTTAATGCCTGGGTATTGTTAAAAAGTTTAGAGACAATTAAAATTAGAGTATATGCTCAGTCAGAAAGTGCTTTACAAATTGCTAAAGAATTAGAAAAGCAAAAAAAAGTGGAAAAAGTTTATTATCCTTTCTTAAAATCTTTTCCTCAATACACCCTTGCTAAAAAACAACAAAGCAAAGGAGGCACGATGGTTGCTTTTAAAATTAAAGGTAAACAAAAAGAAGCTTTTAAATTTATTAACAAATTAAAACTTTTTGATGTATCTAATAACCTTGGTGACACAAAATCCCTAGTAACCCACCCAACCACAACTACGCACAAAGTGCTTGGAGAAGAAGATAGACTATCCTTAGGTATTACATCCAATTTAGTAAGGCTTTCTGTAGGGTTGGAAGACATAAGTGATCTTAAAGAAGATATTTTACAAGCTCTAAAATCTTAAATTAGCCATAATTAAAATCTGGATTTGCCAGAATCTAATGGGACTTTGGTTTTCATTTAACAAAGGAACATTATGCAAAAAATAATTGCAACTTTAATATCATTTTTAATGCTAAGCTCGTTAGGTTTTGCTGCTGAAAATGCAAAAAATTTAATGAAAGAAGTAGATAAGCGCTTTTCTGCAGCCACTAAATATTCTGTATACACAAACAAGAAAAAGCTCAAAGTTGATGAAATAGATCAAATTAAAGAATTAAGAAAAAATGCAGAGTCATCTCTCAAATCAGGGAACGAAGAAGAAGCTCATAAATTACTAGAAGAGGCTCTTAAAATTCTTAAATAACAATTCTTCTTTTCAAGGCGCAACTTTGCGCCTTGAACAAAGTAAACAAAATTTAATCAAGAAATGGTCTTATTTAATAAATAGACATAAATCAGGAGGAAATAATATGTTAAAACTTATAAAAACAGCAGAAATAGATCCAATTCAAATTAAAAAAAAAGAAACATCTTTTTTTTCTAGAACAGTTTCAGCAATTGTTTTAGCTAATGCCCTTGTTTTGATGATGATTTATATAACAGTTTATAGTGGATAAATAAATTTAGTATCAAAACACTTATAATCATTAAAATTAATCGATCCTTAGCTTGTTGCAATTTAAGTATTGCGGCAAAAGTTTCATTTAAAAACTAGCAATAATTAATAAAAAGTATGATATATTAATTAAAAATTAAGCATGGCTTCGAGAATAGAATCAGACAGTTTTGGAAAAATTAAAGTACCTGCAGATAAATATTGGGGTGCAGGTACCCAACGTTCTTTACAATTCTTTAAAATTGGAAAAACTAATGTACCGATTGAATTAATTCATGCTATTGCAATTGTAAAAAAAGCAGCTGCTATTGTTAATGAAAAATATAAAGATATTTCACCAAAAGTTGCAAAAGCAATAATTAAAGCCGCCGATGAAGTTATTGCAGGAAAACATGATGATCATTTTCCATTAAAAGTTTGGCAAACAGGTTCTGGTACTCAAACCAACATGAACGTGAATGAAGTAATAGCAAACAGAGCCATAGAAATGCTTGGCGGCAAAATGGGTAGTAAAAACCCAGTTCATCCTAATGATCATGTTAATAAAGCTCAATCCACTAATGACACATTTCCCACAGCAATGCATATCTCTATTGCAATCCAAGCAAATAAAAAATTAATTCCTGCGATAGAGTCTTTGGAAAAAGCACTGGCTAAAAAAACAAATGAATTTAGAAATATTGTAAAAATTGGAAGAACACACCTTCAAGATGCAACACCCCTTACTCTTGGACAAGAATTTTCTGGATACCATATGCAAGTATCAAAAGCCGTTTCTAGAATCAAGAGAGCACTTCTTGAAATCTATCCTTTAGCACAAGGTGGCACTGCGGTTGGCACTGGAATAAATTCAAGAAAAGGATGGGATCATAAAATTGCAGCTGAAATCAAAAAAATTACAAAGCTTCCTTTTCATACTGCAAAAAATAAATTTGAAGCTTTGGCAGCGCACGATTCTATTGTTAATTTTTCAGGAACGCTAAACACTGCTGCTGTCGCTTTAATGAAAATTGCTAATGATATTCGCTTTTTAGGATCCGGTCCGAGAGCTGGATATGGTGAATTAATATTGCCCGAAAACGAACCGGGATCTTCCATCATGCCAGGAAAAGTAAACCCAACTCAATGTGAAGCTGTAACCATGGTATGTGTTAAAGTAATTGGAAATCATAATGGTATTACTATGGCTGGATCACATGGTCACTTTGAGCTAAATGTTTTTAAACCACTAATTGCTCATAATATTTTACAATCCATAGATCTATTGTCAGATTCCGTTCAGTGCTTTGTTGATTTTTGTGTAAAAGGTATCAAAGCTAATAAAAAAAGAATTGAGCAATTGCTGAATGAGTCTTTAATGCTAGTAACAGCACTTGCGCCAAAAATTGGTTACGATAATGCAAGCAAAATTGCAAAAACTGCCCATAAAAATGGAACAAATTTAAAAGAGGAAACTCTTAAAACTGGTTTGGTAACTGAAGAAGAGTATAAAAAAATCATGAACCCAAAGAAAATGGTTCATCCTCAATAACTAATATAAACCTAAGTAATTTTTTAATTCTAAAGAATTTTCAAAATTACCTAAAATCGTTTTATTTATATCATTTGAAAGACTAATAAGTTCTTGCTTGTTGTATTTCTTATGAGAAAAAAAATCATCCAAGGTAACTTTGGCTTTTTTAATATTATATGTTCCTTCAGCTACCATGGAATAATTGTCTTTTATGGCATCATTTTTGCAAATTTTTGTGCATAATTTTTTTAACTGATTTGTTCTAAACTTTGTATTAAAAAAAAATAATTTATCTTTATTTTCATCAACAATTCTTCCGGAAAACTGCAAATTATTATTTTTTGAAACAAGTTCAAAATTATTAACAATAATATCGCCTTCTAAAAACTGAACGTCTAAATATAAGTCTTCAAAATAATTTTGTTCCATCAATATATGTTTAAAGCTTATTTTAAAACTTGCATTAAACATTGAAGCTATATCCAATAAAGTATTTTGGAAAAAAGTAGCAATAGCTGATTTAGAAATAGTCGAAAAATTAGTTCTACCAAAGGTCAAATTTGCATTAATGCTTAGGTTTGGATTTGTGATAAATTCAATCCAACCAATACCATTATAAACAGATGAAGTAAGCTTGATATCTTTAAACATGAACTTTTCTTTTTCATTATAAACTTCTGTTCTTAAATAAATATTTTCAAAACCTGGGAAAAAAAGTTTATTTGCAGATTTAATTTGTAAAAAAGCATTTTTCATTTGATTGGATTTAATTTGATATTCGGTTTCCAGTTTTATTTGTGGAATGGAAAAATTTATAAGATTATCTTTGTATCTCAGCTTATAGCCGAATGTGCCAAGAGATCCGTAGATCTCCGATGCAACTAGCTGATTGTTTTTAGTTATTAAAGACCCGCTATTTCCATCTAATTGGAAATCGGATCTATTATTAAAAATTTTAATATCTAGATTTTCAAATTGCAGATTATCAAACTTATTATTTTTTCCATTGATTAACCCATCAACAAAATTAATAGGCAGTGATAAACTTCCATTGATAAATTTTATTTTTTTTAAATTAAATGTTTGTGTTAAAACATCTATTGGGTTAATAGAAATCTCAACAGTATTTATATTACCAGTCAATGACTCTTCAGAATCATTTTCAATAACAATAGTATCTACAATTATTCTTGGACCTAATGTAATTGAATATTCTACGGCTCCGTCAATTTTTACTTGAGAATTTACAATAGATGAAAATTCTACTTCAAGTTTATTCTTGTAAGCATTTAAATTGATAATAAATGGTAAAAGAAAAAATACTACCAATCCTAAAATAAAAAATATTGATATTTTGAAAAAAAATTTATTAATAGAAAATTTTTTTTTCATGTTTTATTGTTGTATTTAATGTTTAATAATTTAATTAATATTCATGAATCAGGCTTACCCAAACTATCTAAATACTCTTAATAATCAACAAAAAGAGGCTGTTTTACACCAAGAGGGCCCTCTACTTATTTTAGCTGGTGCTGGTTCTGGAAAAACAAAAGTGCTTACAACCAGGGTTGCCCACTTAATAGAAACTAAGCAATGTTTTAGCAATCAAATCTTATGTGTAACTTTTACCAATAAAGCTGCCAATGAAATGAAGGAAAGAATAGCCAAACTTACTAATTTGAATTCAAATGCAGTACCTTGGCTCGGCACCTTTCATTCCATAAGTAATAAAATTTTAAGGAAATATGCTGAAGCCGTCGGTTTAAAACCAAGCTTTACTATCTTGGATACACTAGATCAGTTAAAGTTAATAAAAAATATTCTTGCTGCAGAAAACTTAGATCCAAAACACAATCCAGCAAAATTTGTTGCATATCAGATCGATCAATGGAAAAATAAAGCATTACTCCCTCCGGAAATTAAAGTTTCATCTTCAGATTTTATGCGTATCAATGCATTAAAAGTTTACAAAGTATATCAGGAAAGATTAAGAGTAATGAACTGTGTAGACTTTGGAGATTTAATTTTACACTGTATTACTATTTTTAAAAACTTTAAAGAAATTCAAAATGTATTCAAAAAAAATTTTAAATATATTTTAGTAGATGAATTTCAGGATACAAATTTTATTCAAAATTTATGGCTAAATTTAATTACAGACAATCATAACAATATTTGTGTTGTTGGAGATGACGATCAATCAATTTATAGCTGGAGAGGTGCTGAAGTTAAAAATATTTTAGATTTTGAAAAAAATTATCAAAAAACTAAAATAATAAAATTAGAACAAAATTATAGATCTACAAAAAATATTCTTAATTCGGCTTCATCTTTAATTTCTAATAATGAAGACAGACTTGGAAAAAAAATATGGTCAGATTTTAATGATGGTGAAAAAGTATGGGTAAATTCATACGGAGATGGTCGAGACGAAGCTATAGGAGTTTCTGATATTATTGAAAAAGAATTGATTAATCATTTTTCAATAAACAATATATCAATTTTAGTAAGAGCAGCATTTCAAACAAGGGAATTCGAAGAACGATTTATCAGAATTGGTTTGCCCTATAGGGTAATTGGTGGCACAAAATTTTACGAAAGAGCTGAAATTAAAGACGCTCTTTGTTATTTAAGATTAATACATCAAAAAAGTGATGATCTCGCATTTGAAAGAATTATTAACACTCCTAAAAGATCTATAGGAGACACCACTCTTCAA
Source organism: Pelagibacteraceae bacterium (assembly GCA_008638025.1). GTDB lineage: Bacteria > Pseudomonadota > Alphaproteobacteria > Pelagibacterales > Pelagibacteraceae > IMCC9063. The sequence continues at coordinate 8,785 of VTPF01000011.1, forward strand.
AAGATCCATGAAGTGGCAAGAAAAAATAATAAAAGTTTATATGACACTTCCTTGGAAATGTTAGATGGTGAAGAACTGAAGCCTAAAACAAAAGATAGCTTGAAGAACTTAATTAAGCTTATTCAACAATGGACTAAATTTTCCAAAAATCTTGGTCATGTTGAATTACTCGAAAAAGTTTTGGATGAGTCTGGTTATACAACAATGTTAATGAATGAAAAAAGCCCAGAGGCAGATGCAAGGTTAGAAAACTTAAAAGAACTTAGAATTTCCATGAAAAACTACTCAAATCTTATTGAGTTTCTTGAGAACATATCATTACAGACAGCAATCGATGAGGAATGGGAAGGAGAAAAAATTAATTTAATGACAATTCATGCTGCTAAAGGACTTGAATTTGAGTGCGTTTTTTTACCTGGATGGGAAGAAGGTATGTTTCCTCATCAAAAGTCAATTGAAGAAAAGGGAGATATTGCAGTACAGGAGGAAAGAAGATTAGCATACGTTGCAATAACGAGGGCAAAAAAAAGGCTGTTCATATCCTTTGCAAATAACAGAAAATTTTTTGGGAGTGCCAAAAATGATAATAATGATTGGATGCCATCTCTACCATCAAGATTTATAGATGAATTAGACAAAACATACCTGAAAATAAATGAAATAGCTGAAGAGAAATTTAATGATTTTGACTTTGCTCAAGACTTAACTTTTAATCAAAGTAAAAAAAGTCCTGGGTGGCAAAGATATCAAGAAGAAAAAATTAAAGAAAAAGTCAAAACCATAAACTATACAAATAATTTAACAAATTTTAAAATTGGCCACACTGTAAATCATGAAACATTTGGAAATGGGAAAATTATACATATAGATGGAAACAAAGTTTTAATAAATTTTAAAAATGTAGGAGAAAAAAAAGTAATAGATAAGTATCTGCAAAAAATTGATAATGAATAAAATAAATAAATTAAAAAGTTTTTTTTTAAAGCATAATATTGATGGATACATCGTTCCAAAAAATGATAACTATTTCAATGAATTTGTTAATCCAAATAACGATAGGCTTAAATATATATCCAATTTCTCAGGATCATTTGGTTATGCTCTAATTTTAAAAAATAAAAATTATTTATTTGTAGATGGCAGATATTTAATACAAGCTAATATTGAATCTTCAAAAAATTATACAATTTTAGAAATTGCAAAAAATCCTATTAGCAACTTTATTAAAAAATTAAATGTCAGAATTGGATTTGATCCCAGTTTGTTTAAGTACCTATGGATCAAAAAAAACAATAATAAGAACTTAATACCAATTGAAGAAAACTTAATTGATCAAATTTGGAAAAGAAATAAAAATAAAATTAACAAAGCTTTTATATTGAGTGAAAATTTTCATGGAGAACATTACAAAAGTAAAATTTCTAAAGTAAAAAAAATTTTAAAGATAAATGAAAAAAAAACGTACTTTGTACAAAGCAATGAAAATATTTGCTGGTTATTAAATATAAGAGGCAAAGACACAGATTTTGCACCAATACTTAATTCAACTGCTTTAATAACTAATAAACAAATATTTGTATTTTGTGAAATAAGTAAAATTTCTTCGACTATAAAAAAATTTTATGGAAAAAAAATCAATTTTTTACATACAAAAAAATTAACAGAAAAATTATTTAAATTAAAAAATTTTGTAATTGCAGTTGATAGCAATACATCTTACAAAATTATTGATTCCCTAAAAAAAAATCATTTAAAGTTTAAATTTCAAACCGATCCTATCTATAGTTTAAAATCGCAGAAAAATAATACTGAAATATTAAACTCAAAACTCTGTCACATTTATGATGGAGTTGCAGTTACAAAATTTATTTGTTGGTTAAAAAACCAAAAAAATTTAACTAAAATAAATGAAATGTATGCTGAAACTAGGTTGGAGCAGTATAGAAAAAGAAATTCATCCTATCTTTTTCCAAGCTTTAAAACCATTTCTGGATTTGGAAAAAATGGTGCTATCATTCATTACAGAGCTTCAAAACAATCAAATTTAGCATTTGCAAATAATAACTTGTACTTAATAGATTCGGGAGGACAATACAAAGAAGGGACGACTGATATTACTAGAACTATATCTTTTGGAAAGCCATCTTCATTTCAAAAAAAAATCTATACAAAAGTGCTGCAAGGGCACATCGCTGTTCATGAGTTTAAGATTAAAAAGAAAACAACTGGAAAAGAAATTGATTATGTTGCTAGAAAAAATCTAAAAAAAATAAATTTAGATTATAATCATGGTACTGGACATGGTGTTGGTCAATTTTTAAATGTTCATGAGAATCCTCCTTCAATATCAAAATTAAGTAATCAACATTTTTACCAAGGGCAAATAGTTTCAAATGAACCTGGTTTTTATAAACAAAATGAATTTGGAATAAGGATTGAAAACTTAATTTATGTTGAACGTATAAATTCAAAATATAAATTTTGTAATTTAACGTTAGTACCCTATGAAAAAAAATTAATTAATAAAAAATTATTAAATGCTAGAGAAATAAATTATATTAACAATTATCATCGAACAGTGTTTGATTCTTTAAAAGCTTTTATGAACAAGGATGAATTAGTTTTTTTAGAAACACAATGCTCACCTATTTAGCAATTCATACCATTTATTTTCGTTTATAATTTCTATTTTTAGTTCTTTGGCTTTTTCTATTTTACTTTTGGTAGGCTTTGAATTACCAACTACTAAATAATCTAATTTTTTGCTGATACTTCCCAAAACCTTACCTCCTTGTGCTTCCGTAACAGACTTTGATTCCGATCTGCTCATTTTTTCAAATCCACCTGTGAACATTAGTGTTTTATTGGCAAAAATGCCCTGTGTAATAATTTCAAAATTTTTGATTCTAAGTTCTTTCATTAATAAAGAAACAATGTTCTTGTTTTTTTTATTTTTAAAAAAATTTTCAAGAGCTTTAATTTGCGTGTCACCTATACCATCTATTTCTTTTAAGTTTGTTAATTCATTATTTAAATAAGTTTTATCAAACAATTTAAAGAAAGTGTTTATAGACTTAAAATAAGAAGAAATTATTTTTGCATTTTCCTGTCCTATATGTCTAATTCCAAGTGAAAAAACAAACTTTTCAAGAGTTATATCTCTGCTTTTATCTACTGCTTTTTTTAAATTATTTACTGAAAGATCACCCCATCCATCAAGAATTTTTATTTTATCATAATTCAAATTATAAATATCAGAAGGATATTTAATAAAATTCAAATCCCAAAAATGATCAATTACTTTTTTGCCAAGTCCATCTATGTTAATTGCATCTTTGGATATAAAATGCTTTAATTTTTCTTTAGCTATATAGGGACAATCATAAGAAATATCTGGACACCTTCTTACTGAGTCGTATTTTTTTGTTATTACATTAAATTCTTTAATGGTATCGTTTCCACAGGGACATTTTAAGGGAAAAATATATGGTTTGCTATTATCCTTTCTTTTAGACAAATCAACTTCAACTACCTGAGGAATTACATCTCCTGCACGCTGAATTTTTACAGTATCGTTAATTCTGATATCTTTTTTCTTAATTTCATCTTCATTATGTAACGTTGCATTTGAAACAACTACCCCGCCAACTGTGACAGGCTCAATCTTGGCAACAGGGGTTAGCGCACCTGTTCTTCCTACTTGGATTTCAATATCTTTAATTATTGAATATGCTTTCTCAGCTGAAAATTTATGTGCTATAGCCCACCTTGGACTATTGGATAAATTTCCAAGTCTTTTTTGCAAGTTAAAATCATTAATTTTATAAACAATTCCATCAATATCATAATTTAATGAGGACCTAATTTTTTCAAGATGATTGTAATAATTCTCTAAATCATTAATATTATTAATAACTTTTGACAGTTCATTGATTTTAAAATTACATTTTTTTAAAAAATTTAAAAAATCACTTTGACATTGAAAATTTTCTTGGTTTTTTAGTATTGTACTATAAGCGAAAAATTTTAATGGAATTTTTGAGGTATTTTTTGAATCTTTTTGTCTTAAAGAACCAGCGGCTGCATTTCTAGGGTTGGCAAATTGATCTTTTATTTTTTCAAAGTCTTTTTTTGAAATATAAACTTCACCTCTTACTTCAAATATTTCAGGAAAATTTTTTATATTTATTTTTTTTGGAATTTCCTGAATAGTTAACAAATTTTCTGTTATATCTTCGCCAAATTCACCATCTCCCCTTGATAGTCCCTTAGTTAAATTTCCCTTTTGATATATCAAAGATGCAGAAATTCCATCAATTTTAGGCTCTGCAATAAGCTCTAATAACTCATCATTATTTCGCAGACTCAGATAGTTTCTAATTTTTTTTATAAAATTTTTAACATCTTCAATATCAAAAGCGTTATCTAATGATAACATTTTTTCAGAATGCTTAACTTTTGAGAATTTTACAGAAGGTGCATATCCTACCTTGCTTTTTACAAAATTAAACTCTTTATTGATTTCTTCAAATTTCAATAATTCATTTTTTAATTTATCATATTCATAATCTGAAATTTTTGGTTCGCTATAATCATAATAAAACTGGTCGTATTTTGTTAATAAAGCTAATTTTTTTTTATATTCAGCAGATGATTTAATCATAACTTAACTTTTTAGTTCATCTGTATTATCTGTTTTATTTTATCTTTAAGTGATTTTTTTTGTTTTGTTTTTTCTAATTCAATATTTGTTCCTTCTAAAATATTATATGACCTTTTATACCATTCACTATCATTATAATTATAACCTAGTATTGCTGCATATTTTTTAGCAGAATTGATGTTTCCTACTTTGTAATTGATTTCTACAAGTCTGTGCAAAGCCTCTTCTATAAAAATAGTATTTTGGTAATTTTTTACTACATTGTTTAATCTATACAAAGCTGGAACCCATTTATCTCTTTTAGCGTAATATCTGGCTAGATACATTTCTTTGGCTGCAAGCTGTTCATAAATTAAATCAATTTTAAATT
>VTPF01000107.1 GCA_008638025.1 Pelagibacteraceae bacterium
GATAAATTAGAGCACCCAATTTCTTTGCAGGAGTCGAAAAAGCAAGCTGTCTAATAAAATAAAATTATTTTGTTTTGGTTTTGGTTTAACGGCTAAGTATTTAGTTGAATTATTATTAAGAGAAAAAATTGATTTTGATGTTGCAGGAACATCAAGATCAGAAAAAAAAGAAAAGAAAATTTTTTATTTTGAAGATAATAATTTTGATAAAGATATTTTAGAAAATTTAAAAACATCAACGCATGTTTTGATTTCGGTACCCCCAACGACTGAAGATTCCATTATCAAGTATTTTTCTTCAATTTTATCTGAAAGCAAAAATTTAGTTTGGATAGGCTACTTGTCATCCACTAGTGTTTATGGCGATCACCAAGGTGAGTGGGTTACCGAAGTTTCTGATACTAGAGCAACCACAGAAACGGGATCAAAAAGATTATTAGCAGAAAAAAAATTATTAGATACCAATCTACCACTAAGAATATTTAGATTAGCTGGAATATATTCTTTAGAGAGAAATATTTTTCAAAGATTAAAAGATAAAAATTACAAAATGATAAATTCAAAGAATCAAATTTTTTCAAGAATTCATGTTGAGGATATTGCAAAAATACTTTTATATTCTTTCCAAAACTCAAAACCAAAAGACATTTTTAACGTTAGTGATGATTATCCATGTTCTTATAAGGAAGTAGTGGAGTATGCTTGTAATCTTTTAGAAACCGAAACACCAAAACAACTATCTCTGGAAGATTTTTCAGATGGCAAATTAAAAGATTTTTATCGAGATAGTAAAAAAGTTAGTAACCAAAAAATAAAATCTATGGGTATAAAGTTAAAATTCCCCACCTATAAAGAAGGTTTAAAAAGTATTCTGGATCAACTCGATTAATTCTTTTTGAATTTTCTTTAAATCATTTCTTTCAGACAAGCTGTGATCTCCATTTTTTTGGAAAAAAATTATAGTATCCTTTGATTGTAAAGTTTTTGATAATCTGATCGCAAAACTTGCAGGAATAGTTTCATCTTTTAATCCATGAAATAATCGAACAGGAAAATCACATATAATTTTTTTTGTTAAAATAAGATTTGATTTTCCGCTATCTATTAGTTTTTTTGATATCGGATAAAAGCTATTATATGAATTTGGTAGATAGTAAATATTGCCATTACTAATAGTGGATTTAATTTTTTTAGAAAAATTCTTCCACATGATATCTTTTGTAAAATCTGGAGCAGCAGCTATTCCTACAAATCCTTTAATTTTTTTTTTTATTTTACCAATAAGACATGATGCAATCCAAGCTCCCATGGAAGATCCTATTAAAATTATGTTTTTTGTTTTTACAATTTTTTCAATTATTTCTTTTGATTGGTTTATCCAATCTTCAATTCCATAATTTGATATCATCCCAGATGATTTTCCATGTCCTGTATATTCAAATGTAAAAAAAGAAACATTTTCTTTAGCTGAAATTTTACCTAGAGATTTAATTTTTTTACCAGTCAAATCTGACATAAATCCATGTAAAAAAATGATTGTAACTGGTTTATTTCCACTAATTAATTTATATCTAATTTGTTCTTTATTTTTAGTAAGGAAAAATTTAATTTTAGTTTTGTTCATAATTGATATTAATTTTTTACCATAAAGTTTATGATTAAAAAAATAAGATTACTACAAGTTATCCCAAGCATGGGAATTGGTGGAGCAGAAACAGGCTGCAGGCATATTGCTGACTATGTTGCCGAACAATCTGAATTTTCTTCCATACTTACTTCAGGTGGATCTCAAATTAATTTACTAAATGATAAGGTAAAAATATTTAAATGGCCAGTTTCAAAAAATATAATTATGATTTTAATAAATATATTTTTTATTATTTTTCTTATTAAAAAAAATAACATTAATATCGTTCATGCAAGAAGTAGAGGACCGGCCTGGTCTTGCCTGATTGCCTGTAAAATTACTAGAGTAAAATTTGTAACTACTTTTCATGGAACATATAATTTTAATTCTTCTATAAAAAAATATTATAATTCTATTATGGTTAAGTCAGACAAGGTAATTGCAGGATCTAACTTTATTTTAGATCATATCAAATCTAATTACGAAACTGCAAAATCAGTGAGTTTGGTTAGACGGGGTATTGATGAAAATTACTTTGATCCATTCAAAGTTGAAAATTCGGAAAAAGAAAAAATAAGAAAAGAAATGGGTTTTTCTGATCAAAATTTTTTAGTTTTATTACCTGGCAGACTCACAAATTGGAAGGGACAGAAAGTTTTTATAGAAGCTGCTCATTTTTTAAAAATGCAGGATAAGCTTTCAAATATATTTTTCATTATTTTGGGTGATTCTCAAGGACGTAATTCTTATGAAGCTGAACTTCATAGCTTAATATTAAAATATAAACTGGTAGATAAAGTTAGAATTATTAAACCTATGAAAAATATGCGTTTAGCATATTCTTTTGTCAATCTGGTAGTTTCGGCATCTATTGAGCCAGAAGCTTTTGGAAGAGTAAGTGTGGAAGCTCAAGCTATGAAAAAACCTATTTTAGCTAGTGCCATTGGAGGGTCTGTAGAAACAATTATTGAAGGAGAGTCTGGTTGGCTATTTAAAAATAGTAATGTCGAAGAACTTGCCGAGTATATTTATAACATTTCAAAAAAAGAAAAATTGGAACTTGAAAAAATTGGTTTAATGGGAAGGAAAAACGTTTGTGAAAACTTTACTAAGACCAAGATGTGTCTTAAAACACTAGAAATTTATCAGTCATTAGTTTATTAAATCTCAAATGATACTATCAAAACATATATGCCAACAATAAAACTTCCTGACGGTAAAAAATTAAATTATGAAAATATCGTAACAGGATTTGATGTTGCCAAAGATATTAGCATTTCTCTATCAAAAAAAGCTTTAGCTTTGCAAATTGATGGAGAATACAAGGACCTAGATACAAAAATTGAAAAAGACTCCGATATTAAAATTATCACTTTAGAAGATG
>VTPF01000108.1 GCA_008638025.1 Pelagibacteraceae bacterium
ATTTTGATTTAGTTAAAAATTTATTTGAAAATAAATTAATTTCGAAAATAAATGTCTTGAAAAATTATAAATTACCAAAATTAAAAAAGCCCTCACTACTCAGCTTATACGATCAATTAATTGATGAGGAGCTTGAAAGAGAACTAAGATATCCGTTTTGGTATGACACAAAAAGTAGAACTGATGTTGTTGACATTAGAGTCAGTACAAATAAAACGATCCTTCAATTTATTGTTGAAAAATCAAGAATTAGAAATTCTTCAGCTAGAATTTTTATACTTTGGATTACCATTCCTTCACTTATTCTTTTATTTATTTCTATACTTTTTTTAAGAAATCAAATTAGACCATTTACTATTCTTGCTGAATCGGCTGAAAAATTTGGCAAAGGACAATACGTTCCAGAAATAAAACCATCGGGAGCAATAGAAGTACGAAAAGCGATTATAGAATTTGAAAAGATGAAACGAAGAATTTTAAGACATATCAGTCAAAGAACCGCTATGCTTTCTGGAATTAGTCACGATTTAAAAACTCCTCTTACCAGACTTAAATTACAAATTGAAATACTTAATAAGAATAACATTCTAGATAAAGTTAAAAATGATATTCTAGAAATGGAAAAAATGATTTCTGAATATTTAGATTTTTCAAGCTCACAAGATATTGGAAATACTGTGCAATTTGATTTATCTAATCTAATGACAGAAATAATGCATAAATATAGCAATAAAAAAATTTCATTAAAGTGTAATGAAAAAATACTAATGCTGGGTAGAAAACATTTAATTAAGAGATGTATATATAATCTTATTGATAATTCACTTAAATATGCAGGCAATGCTCAAATAAATGTAAAAAAAAATAGCCAGAATATAGAAATTATGATTGATGATAATGGTCCTGGCATTCCTGAATTCGAAAGAGAGAAAGTTTTAAGACCTTTCTATAGATTAGACAAAAGCAGAAAAATTACAGATGGCAGTGTGGGTCTAGGATTGTCCATAGTGCAAGACATAGTAAACTCTCACGGAGGTAAAATTAAATTAAATGACAATCCTAAAGGTCAGGGATTAAGAGTCTCTTTAACGTTTCCAGCTTAATGTTCGTTCACGATTTTAACTCAATCATAATTAACATAGGACCTATAGCAATTCGCTGGTATTCTTTGGCTTATATTTTCGGTATTTTTTTTGGATTATATTATGGAAAATATTTAATTAGATCTCTTAATAATAAATTCAATATTTCTGAGAAAAATTTAGATGATTATATAATTTGGTCAGTAATTAGCATTATAATTGGTGGGCGGTTAGGTTATGTTTTTTTCTACAATTTCAAATATTATATTCTAAATCCAGTAGAAATAATAATGGTTTGGAATGGAGGGATGTCGTTCCATGGGGGCTTACTGGGAATTGTGATTTCTTCACTTTTTTTTTCTAAAAAAAATAATGTTTCATTTTGGTCCCTTACTGATTTGCTTGCTTGTATATCTCCAATCGGAATATTTTTGGGAAGAATTGCTAATTTTATAAATGCAGAATTGGTTGGAAAAACATCAGATGTCCCTTGGTCTTTCATATTCCCCAAATATGACAACAAACCTCGACACCCGTCTCAACTATATGAAGCATTTCTTGAGGGAATTCTTTTATTTGTTTTGCTTAATTTTTTAATAAGAAAAATAGATTATGAAAAAGGCAAAATTTCTATACTCTTTTTAATTTTTTATTCTTTTTTTAGAATGATTGGAGAGTTTTTTAGGGAACCAGACCAACATCTTGGTTATTTAATGTTTGGACTTAGCATGGGAAGTATCCTGAGCTTATTGGCTATAATTATTGGATTCATTGCCTGAATCATATTAAAAAAAAATGATTATAAGTAAAATTAAAAAAAAATTTATTCCTCTAGATACATTCATAGATTTTTGTCTGTATAAATTTAAACATAGCTACTATCAAAAAAAAAATTATTTTGGTCACAAGGGAGATTTCGTTACTGCTCCTCATATATCTAGTATTTTTTCTGAAATGCTATCTATATGGATTCTTTTATTTTATAAAAAAATCAATGAACCAAAAGAGATAAATATTTTAGAGCTAGGTCCTGGAGATGGAACAATGGCATATGATATTTTATCGTCTTTAAAAAAATTTAAATTTTTAGAATGCAAAATAAACTACTATCTTTTTGAAAAAAGCATTAGTCTAAAAAAAACTCAAAAAAATAAATTATCAAAATATAAAAACATACATTGGATATCAGACTTAAATAAATATAATAAAAATAACTCCATTATTATAAGTAATGAGTTTTTTGATGCCCTTCCAATTAAACAATTTATCAAAAAAAACAAAGTGTGGTTTGAAAGATTTGTTCATTATAATAATAAATCAAATAAATTAGAATTTATTGAATTAATCGCAAAAAAAAATTTTATAAAAAAAATTAAAAAAATTTATAATTTAAACATTAATAATTTTATAGAGTTCCCTACTGTTTTAGAAAATTTAATAAATAATATTTCTAAAATACTTAAAAGAAAAAATTCAATTTTTCTCACAATTGATTATGGTGAAAATTCTGAGCTATGCAATGATACACTTCAAGCAATCTATAAAAATAAAAAAAGTCATATTTTACAAAATATTGGAAATAGTGATATTACATATCAAGTAAATTTTTATCATTTAATAAAATTATTTAAAAAAAATAAGTTGCAAATTATTGATTTTGCAAACCAATCAAAATTTTTACAAAATCTTGGGATTAAAGAAAGATTTGAAATGGCTAGCAAAAATTTAAAAAATTTAGAGTTAAAGCAACTTACAGAGTCTGTATCAAGACTATTACATCCAGGGCAAATGGGTGCCTTGTTTAAAGTTTTGATTGTATATAATAAAAAAATAAAAATTATATAAATGCTATTTAAATCAAAAAATCTAACTAATAAAAAAAAATCAGATCATGCTTTCTTTTCAAGGAA
>VTPF01000109.1 GCA_008638025.1 Pelagibacteraceae bacterium
TTGCCAGGTATTACCTGGTACTTTTTCCTATGGAGCCCAGACTTTCCTCTTTTAAATATTTTTAAAAGCTATCATTCAACCAACTAGCAATCCCTATATAGTTAAAAAAGGAATTAATTCAATATATTTTAGAAAGTCCCTTTTTTGCTAGATAAAACCATGGAAATAATGGACCTGGATCAATTTTTCTATGAGGAGCAATATGAGAATGTCCTAAAATATGGCTTTTTTTTATTTTGTATTTAATTTTTAAGGTTTTTATTAGTCTAATCAAAGATTTAATCTGATTTTTAGGAAATTTTTCAAAACCATTGTTTACAAGTTCAATACCAATAGATTTTGAATTTAAATTTATATCTTTACCCCATTTAGATTTACCAGCATGCCAAGCAATATTTTTATCATCAACCATTTGAAAAATTAGGCCTTTTTTAGAAATGACATAATGGGTACTTACTTTTGCAACTTTTGATTGCAATCTTTTAATAGCTAACTTCTGATTTTTCATTCCAGTATAGTGAATTATAATATACTTAATCTTTCTATTGGTTATAACATCATAATTATTACTATTTTTTTTTATAAACTTCATAAAATGTTAATGATGAATTATAAAAATAAATTCAATATGTAAATAAATTTTAAATTTCAAAAAATGAAAAAACTTTTTTTATACTTATTTTTTATAACAACAATATTTGCACAATCTTCAATCGCTCAAACAAAAGATTGCTTTGAAGGATTAAACCGATCAGTTTTTTCATTTAACAAAGGTCTTGATGATGCAGTTTTTAAACCTATAGCCAAAGGCTACTCTTATTTGCCAGAAGCGATGAAATTAGGAGTAAGAAATGTTACATCAAATATTTCTTATACGGTAACGATTCCCAATCATCTTCTTCAAGGAAACTTTAAAAACTTTGCAACTGATAGTGGTAGATTTATAATAAATTCCACATTAGGTATTTTAGGAATATTTGATCCTGCAGCTAGAATCGGTCTTAAAAAAATTGAACATGAAGATTACGGTCAGACATTAGGAGTTTGGGGCATTGGAACTGGATGTTATATAATGCTACCAATATTGGGACCAAGTACAACTAGAGATGCTGTCGGAAAAGTAGCAAATACACTACTTGACCCCTTTTACATGGTTACAGTAGGAGATAAATCTATGTTAGGCAATAATTTTGGAGATACAACGTATTACTTAGAACAGGGATTTGATACTATTGACTTTAGATCTCAAAATTTAAAAAGTTTTGAAAGCTTAGAAAAAAACTCAATTGATCTGTACGCAAGCGTTAAAAGTCTTTATCTTCAAAGAAGAGAGAGTCTAATCGGTAATGCATCATCCTCAAAAGATGAGTGGAAAGATTTTAAATAATTTTAATTTTTACCTATGAAAAAAATTTTACTGCTAATAATTTTTATAATACTAAGCGGAAAAAATACCTTGGCTTTTGAAAAAAAGGCTGAAGATTTTATTGTTCAAACAACATCGAATGCGAAAAAAATAATTTTAAGTACAAAAATTGATGAAAAAGAAAAAAGAAAAAATCTTGAACAATTAGCATTAGATACTGTTGATGTTTCTGGATTAGCAAAATATACGTTGGGAGAATCCTCTAAAACCCTTAGTGAAAAACAAATTTTAGAATTTGTAGAAATTTTTAAAATTTTTTTCTCTAAAAATATTTCCAACAAACTTAAAGACTACTCTGATCAAAATGTAATAATTACCGGATCAAAAAAAATAAGTGATAACTATGTTTTGGTTAATTCAAAAATAATTTCTAACAAAGATAAACAAGAAATTATTGTGGATTGGAGAGTGTTTTTAGTAAATAACAACCTTATTATTAGAGATTTGGTTGTAGAAGGTCTAAGTCTTGCAAGAACGCAAAGAGAAGAATTTGCATCAATAATTGCAAATAAAGGTTACGAAAATTTAATTGCAAGCTTAAAAGAATATATTTCTAAAAATTAAAATTTACTTTTCTTATATCCAGCTTGAAGAACTGTTAAGCCAATTAGTAGAAAAAAGAGCGAAACAACCATACTAAAATTTAAAACTTCACCTAAAAATATATAACTAAAAACAACCCCAAAAATAGGTAGCAACAATGATACTTGGGACATAAAAATTAATCCATTTTTTTGAATAAGTTTAAATCTAATGTAAAACGCCACTGCGGTGGAAATAACCCCGAGATATATTAAACTATATAAACTTTCTTGAAAAAAAATTTTATTAGATGGGTCTTTATAAAAATAAAAAACAAATGGAGCTAAAATTAAAGTTGCCCAGATCATTGAAAAGCAAGTAATTGTTTCATTATTATATTTTGAAATATTTTTTTTTATTATTAACCCACCAAGAATGTATGAAAAAGAAGCTCCCATTACGTAAAGAATAGATAAAAAACTAGTGCTTTGAGTTAAATAAATCTGATCATACACCAAAATACCAACACTTAAAAATCCAATACAAGTTCCGATAAATTTAAATTTATTAAACTTATCTTCAGTCCAAAAATGAGATAAGATAATTGCATAAAATGGACCGGCAGACATTAAAAGTGCGGCTAGCCCACTTGTCATTTTATCAATTCCAATAGCAATTAATACAAATGGTACTGCATAATTAATTAATCCGATAAAGAAAAATAAATAAAAATCTTTAGAAAAAAAGTTTTCTAATTTTACCGAATTAATAAAAAAAGAAACACCAATTAAAAATACACTGGCAAATAAAAGCCTTCCAGCTGCTAAAGTAAAAATATCAAAAGTTTTTAAAACAATCTTATAATTAAAAAAAGCCGAACCCCAGATTGCAGCTAAAAAAACAAGAAGTGCATAACTTTGAAAATTAGGTTTGCTCATTTATTTGGTGGGCCCGCAGGGATTTGAACCCCGGACAACCCCGTTATGAGCGGGGGGC
>VTPF01000110.1 GCA_008638025.1 Pelagibacteraceae bacterium
ATTCGTCAAATTGAAAATAGAGCTTTTGAGAAGGTTCAAAAAGCAATGCTGGAAAATATTAAGCAACCGAAACAACTTACTGTTAATTAACTTTATAATTTATAAGGATTTTCTATAAGAATAGTATCATCTCGCTCAGGGCTTGTGGATATGCTTGATATTTTCGTTCCAATAAAATCCTCTAGTTCACTTACATATACTTTAGCTTGTTGTGGCAGTTCCTCATAATTTCTTGTTCCTAAAGTGCTCTTCATCCATCCTTTAAATGTTTTATAAATAGGTTTCACTCTTGCTTGATCCTCTGCTGCCGCAGGTAAATAATCTAATTTTTTTCCATCCAATTCGTATTCAACGCACATTTTAATTTCATCACAAGCATCAAGCACATCTAATTTGGTTAATGCAATACCACTAATTCCAGAAACCTTAACTGTTTGCCTAACCAAAACTGCATCAAACCATCCGCATCTTCTTTTTCTTCCCGTTACCGTTCCAAATTCATTTCCGCGTTTTCCTAGTAATTCTCCTGTTTCATCTTTGAGTTCTGTAGGAAAAGGTCCTTCTCCTACTCTGGTCGTATACGCTTTGGTAATTCCTAATACATAATCAATAACATTAGGTCCACAACCAGTTCCAGTAGCTGCAGCACCAGCAACGGTATTGGATGAAGTCACATACGGATACGTACCGTGATCCACATCTAACAAAATACCTTGCGCCCCTTCAAATAATATTTTTTTACCCTCTCCTCTAAATTCATCCATTTTTCTCCAAACGGGCTGAGAAAATTTTAGAATTTCAGGAGCTATTTTTAACAAATCTTTTATTAATACATCTTGTTTAAATAATTTTTTACCCAATCCTTTTCTAATTGCATTGTGATGGGCTAAAACTACTTCTAATCGGTTAGTTAAATTACTTTCTGATTTCAAATCCATAACACGAATAGATCTTCGTCCTACTTTGTCTTCATAAGCAGGTCCAATACCTCTTCGAGTTGTTCCTATTTTTCCTTTACCCGCCAAATCTTCTCTAATTTCATCCATCTCACGGTGGAAGGGCATAATTAAATTAGCTGTCTCAGCTAAAATAAGATTTTTCTCCGTTACTCTCACCCCTTGTTTTTCTATTTGTTTGATTTCATCTAACAAGGCCCAAGGATCAACTACCACACCATTTCCAATGACGGATATTTTATTAGGTCTAACAATTCCTGATGGTAATAATTTTAATTTATAAACTTTTCCATCGATGACTAATGTGTGGCCGGCATTATGACCTCCTTGAAAACGAACAACCACATCCGCTTGTTCGGATAACCAGTCCACAATTTTGCCCTTGCCCTCATCTCCCCATTGAGAGCCAACTACTACAATATTTTTCATTTACTTAAATTTCTTGTTTAACATGACCGAGGTTAAATGATTAACTGGTCCATGACCCTTTCCATAGTTTAGATTAGATCTAATAGCATCATTAACATACTTAATTCCAAGTTCACAAGATTTGTATAAAGGTTTTCCACAGCCTAGAAAGGTTGTAATCGCTGAAGATAATGTGCATCCCGTACCGTGAGTATTTTTGGTTTTTAATTTTTTATTTTTAAATATGTGCAATTCATTTTTACTCACCAATATATCTTGAACGATTGATCCTTTTAAATGACCACCTTTGATCAAAACATTCTGGGCTCCAAGATGAATTAGCATGTAACCAGCTAATATCATTTCATCCATGTTATTAATTTTCCTGCCTATCAAAACCTCTGCTTCAGGAACATTAGGGGTAATTAAAAATACTCGTTTTATTAACTCATCCCTTAAAATAGAGATTGCCTGATCATTGATTAATTTAGCACCACCCTTTGCCACCATGACAGGATCCAAAACTACTTTTGTAATGTTTATTTTTTTTAAAGAACTTATTATTTCTCTAATAACTTCTTTAGAATGAAGCATGCCAATCTTAATTGCATCAGGTTTAATATCTTTAGCAGTAAATACTATCTGCTTAGTAATTTCCTTTGGTGGAATGGCTACAATCGATGAAACACCTGTTGTATTTTGAGCGGTAATGGCAGTCACAGCGGTCATTGCATAACCTCCTAAACTTGTTACTGTTTTTATATCCGCTTGAATTCCTGCTCCCCCAGAAGAGTCAGATCCTGCAATGATTAAAATTTTAGTTTTTGGCTTCACTTGATTGATTTAGATACTATTCCAATTGCTTTAACTAATAGCTTTTTATCATGGCATTCTCCCATGATTCTTATTTTTGGTTCTGTTCCTGACTTTCTCACCAGCATACGACCTTGATTGCCTAATAATTGTTTAGCTTTCTCAATGGCAATTTTACATGCTTTACTTTTAATAATCTCTTTGTTTTTGACTAATTTATTTTCTAAAATTTGAGGAACGGGTTTAAATACTTTTAATAATTGACTAGCTTTCATTCCTTTTCTCATAGAAAATAAAATTTCTAATCCAACTAATAAACCATCCCCTGTAGTGGTAAAATCTCCTAAAATAATATGTCCAGACTGCTCTCCACCTAAATTAAATTTAAGCTTTTGCATTTTTTCTTTTACATAACGATCTCCAACGTCAGATCGGACAAATTTGATATTTTGAGATTTAAAATATTGCTCCAATCCTAAATTGCTCATCAAAGTTCCAACTACTCCACCTTTTAAAATATTTTTTTTATTCCATCGATTGGCAATCATGCCAATGATTTGATCTCCATCAATAATTGTGCCCTGCTCATCACAAACAATTAAACGATCAGCATCCCCATCCAGGGCAATTCCTAAATCAGCTTTATTTTTTTTAACTACTAGTCGCATGGCTTCAGGATAAGTGGA
>VTPF01000012.1 GCA_008638025.1 Pelagibacteraceae bacterium
TCATCAAAATAAAAAGAGATAATCATGCTAGATATTTCATCATTATCCATGTATCTGAATTTTTTATTTTTCTTTACTACATCTATTTCTTTAATTTGAGAAAAAAATAAATTTTCTGTATTTTGGATGCAATAATTTAATATTTTAGATTTTTCTATTTTATTCATTTTCAAACTTTTCTATTTTTAAGAAGCAATATTTCAATATAATCCACAATAATGGATAAATAACAAAAGATCCTAAAAAATTATAAAAATATTGAAGATAATCAAAAGAAACTTTTTGAAAAAAGAAGATAGTTAAAACAAAGCTATAAGCAACTGCAATAGATAAGCCACAAGCAGCCCATTCAGAAATAAAAATAGATCTTAATTTTATATTTTGCTGATATATGGCTATTTTATAAATAGTCATATAAGCGACCGATGAAATACCTAGTGAAATTCCAATTAAGCTATCATTGATCAAACCAAGAAAAAATAAAGTTAATAATGATAAATATTTAAAACGATTAAATGAAAAAAAATAAATCAACAAATACTGCAAATTAAAAAAATAATTAATATCTGCAAAAAACTTAAATTCAGATAAAACTGAATTGCCAATAATAGAAAAAATTATAATAACAAAAGCAATAACATCATTATAATTTTT
This sequence comes from Pelagibacteraceae bacterium, assembly GCA_008638025.1. Classification (GTDB taxonomy): domain Bacteria; phylum Pseudomonadota; class Alphaproteobacteria; order Pelagibacterales; family Pelagibacteraceae; genus IMCC9063. The sequence goes on from VTPF01000012.1 coordinate 655, forward strand.
TTTAATTCTGCTCATTTAATTTATAAAAATAGATACTCTATCAACTTGGCGACTGTTATAATTTAAATATATATTGTAATTATTATTACTTCCTTCTTTAACCTCTATATATCCAACTGCAATTCCCTTTTTTAAAACACCATTAATATCTGATGTGTAAATTTTATCATTATTTTGAAATTGATACTGTTTGGGCAAAAATTCTAAACTTAATTTATTTGTTTTAAGCGGACTTCCAACTAGTATTGCATTGTACATTTTTTCTCCAATAACTACTGGCACTCTGCTATTAATATCAGTTAAGAATATACCTCTTGCAGAATTATAATTAACCTCAGAAACTTGTCCGATTAAATTATTGTTTTTAACAATAGGACTCCCTACTTTTAATCCATCCTTAGAGCCTTTATTTAAAGCGAAAGAATTTGAAAAAATACTATCAATTTTAGAAATAACTTTTGCGTAAATAACTTCCGATTTATATGGTTCTTCTTCTTTTAAAAATTCTTCATTCTTCTTATAATCTTGTTTTAAAAAATAATTTTGTTGCATCAATTCTTCAACTTTGTTTTCCAGCACAATAAGTTGGTTTTTTTGATCTTTCAGATCAATTAGAGTTTTAATTTCTCGTGGAATTTTTAAAATTTCTTTAATAGGATAAGTTACTATATAAACGGTATAAACAACCGAGTCATTGATAACTTTTCTTGCTTCTTTTATAATTTTTTGATTAGAAAAATCTAAATAGATTAAAACAAAAGAGAATAAAAAAATTAGATAAATTCTAAAATTGCTTTTGTCAAACCAGCTATTTTCTGCTTTCATTAAACCTTTTAATACTCGGTTAACATGGCAGAGAATATTCCCTCTTGCTCTAGAGCCTTTCCAGTTCCAAGTGCTACACAAGATAACGGATCTTCTGCTATCGATACAGGTAATCCAGTTTCTTTAGCAATCAATTTATCTAAGTTTTTTAAATATGCCCCGCCACCTGCCAAAACCATTCCCATATCAACCAAATCTGCCGCAAGTTCAGGAGGAGTATTCTCTAATGCCTCCCTAATTGCTGAAATAATTTGACTTACCACAGGAGCTAAAGCTTCTGCTGTATCTTTTTCTGTAAGTTTTACTTCTTTAGGAACACCTGTTCTAACATCTCTACCTTTCATGATATAAGTATTTTCAGTATTAGAAGGTATCGCAGATCCTATTTCTTTTTTAATTTTTTCTGCAGTTGATTCTCCAATTAATAAATTAAATCTTTTTCGCATAAAAGAAATGATAGCTTGATCTAAAGCATCACCTGCTAAACGTAGTGATTTAGAATAAACAATTCCGCCAAGAGATAAAACTGCAATTTCTGTGGTACCCCCACCAATGTCAACTATCATTGAACCAGTTGGTTCTGAAATCGGAAGTCCCGCACCAATTGCTGCAGCAACTGGCTCTTCAATTAACTGAACCTTTCTTGCACCCGCTGCATGTGCGGCTTCTTGGATCGCTCTTCTTTCTACTGGTGTAGAACCTGTTGGAACACAAATAATAATTCTTGGATTTGCAAAAGCTGATCGTTTGTGAACTTTTTTAATAAAGTGTTTAATCATTTCTTCTGTAACAACGAAATCTGCAATAACACCATCACGCAAAGGTCTTATGGCCTGGATGCTTCCTGGTGTTCTGCCAAGCATTTGCTTTGCATCTTCACCAACTGCCAAAACAGTATTTTTTCCCTTATCATTAATAATTGCAACAACTGAAGGTTCATTTAATACAATTCCTTTTCCCTTAACATATACTAGAGTATTTGCTGTTCCGAGATCGATTGCCATATCGGTAGACCACATTGACATTACTTTGTTAAACATTTTATCCTCTCTTGTTAAATAGCTGCTGAAAACTCATCGCTTGGGGCGGTTCGTTTTCTTTTTATTATTAATTTATTTAGTGCATTTATGTAAGCTTTTGCAGACGCTACCAAAGTGTCCGTATCTGCTGCTTGTCCTACAGAAATTTTTCCATTTTCTTCAATTCTTACACTTACAGTTGCCTGGGCATCCGTTCCTTCGGTAACAGCATGAACTTGATATAACTGTAAGTTCGCATCATTCGGAAATAAATCTTTAATTCCTTTAAAAATAGAGTCTACTGGTCCATCTCCAGATTGCTCTGTTTTTGAAATTTTTCCGTATATATCAAGTTCTAAAATTGCTTTTTGACCCTTGGTTCCAGCAAATACATCTAAAGAAACTAATTTAATAACATTATTATCTTTCATTAGCTCATCATCAACTAATGCAGCTATATCTTCATCAAATACATGCTTTTTTTTGTCCGCAAGATCTTTGAATTTTTTGAAAGAATCATCAATTTTAGTTTCATCAAAATTTAAATATCCCAACGCTATTAATTTTTCTTTAAATGCATGTCTTCCAGAATGTTTACCCATTACTAATGAAGATTTGCTTACTCCTACACTTTCTGGAGTCATAATCTCGTAAGTATTTTTATTTTTTAGCATTCCATCTTGATGAATACCGGATTCATGAGCAAAAGCATTTTTTCCAACTATGGCTTTATTATATTGAACTGGAAAACCTATGGTGCTGGATAATAATTTTGAACAAGAGCTAATTTTAGTAGTGTCAATATTAGTTTTATAAGGCATTAAATCATTTCTAGTTTTAATTGCCATGACAACTTCTTCAAGAGCAGCATTTCCTGCTCTTTCACCAATACCATTAATTGTGCACTCCACTTGTCTTGCCCCTGCCGAAACACCTGCTAATGCATTAGCTACTGCCAAACCCAAATCATTATGTGTATGCGTTGACACAACTGCTTTATCAATATTAGGAACACGATTAAAAAGATTTTTAATAATTCTTTCATAATCTGAAGGTGTTGCATAACCAACCGTATCAGGAATATTCACGGTAGTCGCACCACACTTAATAGCCAGTTCAACGGTTTTGCATAAAAAATCCATATCAGTTCTGGTCGCGTCTTCAGGGGACCATTCAACATCAGGTGTAAATTTTTTTGCGTACTCAACACTAAATTTAATTAACTCCAATACTTCTTCTCTAGTTTTTTGTAACTTGTGCTTCATGTGAAGATCGCTAGTAGATATAAAGGTATGAATTCTAAAGTGCTTAGAATGTTTTAAAGATTCATAACACTTATCCAAATCACTTTTTAAAGCTCTTGCTAAACCACAAGGTATAGTTTTGGTTAAAATTTTGCTTATAGCAGAAACAGCCTCGAAATCTCCATCTGATGCAGCTGGAAATCCTGCTTCCATTACATCTACTCCCAAATCTTGAAATGCTTTGGCAATTTGCACTTTTTCCTCTAAGCTCATAGAGGCACCTGGTGACTGCTCACCATCCCTAAGTGTAGTATCAAATATAATAATCTGGTTTTTATTCATGTCTTTAATCTAATAAAGCTTAAAGCAAAAATCTACTTTTAACGCATTAATTGCATTGTGCTTTTACAGCCTTACTTAAAAAAAAGAAAGAAAAATCCTTTAATTGCTAGTTTTTATCTTTATCGATAATTTTATTCTTAGCTATCCAAGGCATCAAAGCTCTCAATTTTTCACCCACTTGCTCAATAGGATGATCTGCAAGATCTTTTCTCATTTGAAGAAAATTTTTTTGTCCAGCTTCATTTTCCTTCATCCAATCTTTTGTGAATTTGCCTGATTGGATATCTTTTAAAACTTCTTTCATTCTTTCCTTGGTTTTGTCATCAACAATTTTTTTCCCTGATACATACTCTCCATATTCAGCTGTATTTGAAATAGAGTAGTTCATATTTGCAATCCCGCCTTCGTATATAAGGTCCACAATAAGTTTTACTTCGTGCAAACATTCAAAGTATGCCATTTCAGGTGGGTATCCAGCTTCTACTAACGTCTCAAAACCTTTTTTTATTAATTCTACTAATCCACCACACAAAACTACCTGCTCACCAAACAAATCAGTTTCACATTCGTCTTTAAATGTAGTTTCAATGATACCTGACTTTCCTCCGCCAATAGCAGAAGCATAAGACAAAGCTAATTCCCTAGCTTTACCAGAGCTATCTTTGTGAACTGCCATCAAACAGGGCACTCCTCCTCCCTTTTGAAACTCTGTTCTGACTAAATGGCCAGGTCCTTTAGGAGCAACCATAAATACATCTAGATCATCTCTTGATTTGATCAGATCGTAATGAATATTTAAACCATGGGCAAAAGCTAAACTAGATCCTTGTTTCATTCTTTGCTCAATATGATTTTTATAAATTCCTGATTGTAATTCATCTGGGGCTAAAATCATGACCACATCTGCCCACTCAGCAGCATCAGAAATGTTCATCACTTTTAATCCTGCGGCTTCAGCTTTTTTAATACTTGAAGAACCTTCTCGCAAAGCAACTACAATTTCTGTTACTCCGCTATCTTTTAAATTAAGTGCATGCGCATGACCTTGGCTACCGAAACCTATTATTGCAACTTTTTTTGATTTAATTAAATTTACATCAGCATCTTTTTCGTAAAACATTTTCATAAAACTTTTCCTTTATTTTCTTGTATGGTTTCCGAGCCCTTTTTCATAGCCAAAGGACCGGTTCTAGTAATACTTGCCAAACCAAAAGGTTTTGCTTTCTTAATAAAATCATCAATCTCTCTTCTTGCATTTACAATTTGCACGATAAATGATTGTGGGGTTTTATCTAAAAACTCAGCTTTAAAGTCAATACAAATCTCTTCAGCTTTTTTTAACAAATCGTCATTGCCTTTAAATTTACATAAAGCTAACTCTTTAAAAATTGAAGTATCGTCTATTTTGTAATCTGCAACCTTATGTACAGGAACTAATTTTAGTAATTGTGCTTTAATCTGCTCAATAACAGGTTTGCTTCCATTGGTAGAAATAGTAATTCTAGAAATATTTTTTTCTTCATCCACTTGTGCAACAGCTAAAGACTCAATATTGTATCCTCGTCCCGAAAAAAGACCAGAAACCCTCGCTAGAACTCCAGCCTCATTATCCACCCATGCAACAATAATGACTCTTTCAATTTTTTCTTCAACATTATCAATACTATATGCAGATTTTGGCATTAAACTAAAACCTTTCCTTCCTCTGAAATAGTTTCTTCATCTTCAGGTCCTAAGATCATTTCATTATGAGCTTTTCCGGAAGGTATCATGGGAAAACAATTCTCTTCTTTTTCAACAACACAATCAAAAATGACTGGTTTGTCTACACTTATCATTTGTTTTATTTTTTCATCTAATTCCTCTGGCTTGCTAGCTCTCATTCCAACAGCTCCATAAGCCTCTGCTAACTTTACAAAATCTGGCAAAGCCTCTGAGTAACTTTCGGAATAATTTTTTTCATGCAACAACTCTTGCCATTGTCTCACCATTCCCATGTACTCATTATTTAAAATAAATATTTTCACAGGAAGACGATACTGAACAGCAGTAGAAAGTTCTTGCATATTCATCAAAATAGATGCCTCACCAGCAATATCAATTACTAATTTTTTTGGATGAGCTAACTGAACGCCTATTGCAGCAGGCAAACCATAGCCCATGGTACCGAGACCACCCGATGTCATCCATCTATTAGGTTTGCTAAATTTGTAGTGTTGAGCTGCCCACATTTGATGTTGACCAACCTCAGTCGTAATAAAAGTGTCTTGATTTTTAGTTAATTCATACAATCTATGTACTGCATACTGGGGTAAAATTGTTTTCGGTCCTTGCTTAAATGCTAAAGATTTTTTTTCTCTCCAAATTTCAATTTGCTTCCACCAATTACTAATTTTTTCTTTATTAGAATTTTTAAAACCAGGATACTTTTTCTTAATAATATCTATCATAGAAGTCATTATGCTATTAGCATCCCCAACAATTGCCACATCAACTTTAACAACTTTATTAATAGAAGAAGGATCTATATCGATATGTATTTTTTTTGAGTTTGGTGAAAATTTACTAACCATTCCTGTAATACGATCATCAAATCTTGCTCCAATATTGATCATTAAATCACAATCATGCATCGCATGGTTTGCTTCATAAGTACCGTGCATTCCTAACATTCCTAAAAACTGGGAATCTTCTCCAGGAAAACAGCCAAGACCTTGTAAAGTCGATGTAATAGGAAAGCCTGTTAAAGATATTAATTCTTTTAATGTATCGGATGCTTTTGCTCCAGCATTCACGACACCTCCTCCTGTATAAAAAATTGGTTTTTGTGAATTTGCAATTAGTTCAATTGCTTTCTCAATTTCATGAATATCTCCTTTAAAACTAGGTTGATAACTATCAATTTTAATTGTCTCATGAGACTTATAAATTCCTTTTTTAAATTGAATATCTTTTGGAATATCAATCAATACAGGACCTGGTCTTCCTGTTGTTGCAATTCTAAATGCCTTATGAATTGTCTCGGCAAGTTGATTAACATCTTTAACCAACCAATTATGTTTTGTGCAAGGCCTGGTTATTCCAGTTGTGTCACATTCTTGAAAAGCATCAGTTCCAATTAAATGTGTAGGCACTTGTCCAGTTATGCAAACTAAAGGTATGGAGTCCATATAAGCATCTGTTAATGCGGTCACCATATTTGTAGCGCCAGGACCTGATGTAACTAATACTACGCCAGGTTTTCCTGATGATCTTGCATACCCTTCGGCTGCATGACCAGCACCTTGTTCATGTCTAACTAGTATGTGCTTGATTTCTTTTTGTTTAAACAATTGATCATACAAAGGCAGCACAGCTCCTCCTGGATAACCAAAAATATACTCAACCTTATGATCGGACAGAGCTTTAAAAACTATCTCTGCACCAGTCAATTCTGTGCTCATAGAAAATCTCCCGAAAGATGAATTTATATAACTAAAATGGCTGGTCAAGTTTTAGATACAAATAAAGAAACTTTTTTCATCAAATTTGAATATTTTTGTTCCTCAAATGCCATCCAATCCTGCATTTGACCTCTTTGCCAGGTAAATTGCCTCTTTGCATATTGTCTTGTTCGTATGATGAGAGAATCCAGTAATTGAACTTTTGAAATTTTTTTTTCCAGGTACTCCGATATTTCCTTGATACCAATAATAAAATTAGATGGTAGTTTTTTATTTACCTTTAATTTAAGAAATTTTTTCACTTCCATAATAGACTTTCTGCTTATTAATTGCTTAGATCTTATAATAATTTTTTTATGCAAATATTGTCTATCTGGTCTTAAAGTAATTTTAATAAAATTACTTTGATCAAAATTTGGTTTGGTTTCCATTTGCCAATCATATAAAGATTTTTTTGTTCGCAAATACACTTCGTATGCTCTAATCATTCGTTGTGTATCAGTTGATTTTATATGAAGTTTAGATTTAGGGTCTAAGTTAATTAGTTTTTCATAGAAAGCATCATTACCCAGTTTAGAATGCATGGTAATGACATTATCTCTCATTGCTTTAGAAATTGTTGGTATTGAAGCCATTCCATTAATTAATGATTTAAAATAAAGACCGGTACCACCAACCACTATAGGTAATTTTTTTTTACTTTGAATTTTTTTTATTTTCTTAATCGCTAATTGCAACCATTGTCCTGAAGAAAAATTTTTTTTTACACTTACAAAACCATATAAATGATGTCTGATTTTTTTTGTATCGGTTGGTCTTGCAGATAAAATTTTTATTTCTTTATAAACCTGCATACTATCTGCATTAACAATTTCTCCTTTAAATTGTTTTGCAAGATCTATTGCCAACTTAGATTTTCCTGATGCGGTTGGTCCTGAAATTAATATTATTTTAGATTGCATGTGGTGCGCATTACTTAATTTTCACACCAACATACCTGCTTCTATTTTGAGAATCTATGACTGTTAACAATAACGATTTATTACCTGAGCTTATAAGTTTTTTAATTTTATTTGCAAAATCTGCTGCATTTACAATTTTATTATTTTGTAGAGCTACAATCACATCTCCTACTTGAACGGTGCTATCAGCCAAAGCTCCTTCTGCATCTATTTCTTGAACAATAACGCCATTTTTGCCAGTGGGTAATTTTCTAGCTGAAACGTCTTGACTAGTAATATCTCTTACTTTTGCGCCCAAGCTTTTTAATAAAACATCATCTTTTTTTTCTGATTTTGGAGGACTAGACTTTGTTTTAAATTCATCTGTATCTTCTAATCTTCCCAAAATAATTGTTTTATTAACTACTTTCTTATCTCTCCAAATCTTAAGCGTAGCTTCTTTTCCAACAGGAGCTTCTCCGACTACTTTAGGAAGCTTCCTCATGGTATCAATTTTAATTCCATTAAATTCAATAATTACATCGCCCTCTTTTATTCCTGCTTTTTTAGCCGGACTTTTTTCATTCACGTCAGCTACTAGGGCTCCCATTTCTTCTTTCATTCCCAAACTATCTGCAATTTCTTTAGTTACCTCTTGAATTCTTACGCCTAACCATCCTCTTCTAGTTTCTCCATATTTTCTTAATTGCTCAATAACATTTTTTGCAAAATTAGCGGGTATTGCAAATCCAATTCCTACTGAACCTCCTGATTGAGAAAAGATAGCAGTATTAATTCCAACAACTTCACCATTCATATTAAACAAAGGTCCGCCTGAATTTCCCTGGTTAATAGATGCATCGGTTTGAATAAAATTGTCGTACCTTCCCATGTTAATGTCTCGATTAATTGCAGAAATAATTCCGGAGGTAACAGTTCCTCCTAGACCAAAAGGGTTACCAATTGCTAATACCCAATCACCAACTCTTGATTTTCCTGAATCTCCAAGTGCTACTGGCTTAAATTTATTGCTAGATTGAATTTTTAAAACCGCAATATCACTAACTGGATCAGTTCCTACTAATTTAGCCTCATATTCTTTACCGTCCGTAAATTTAACTAAAATACCTTCTGCTCCTTGAATCACATGATTGTTGGTAATCACAATACCATCTTGACTAATAACAAAACCTGATCCTAAAGCGGTTGATTTTCTTTTTTGTGGAGCTCCTTGCTGTTGATTAAATTCTTTAAAAAAATCTTCAAAAGGTGATCCTGGGGGAAATTGAAATGGAAAAGGTGATTGAGTTCTTGCTTCTACAACTCTTGTTGCTGCAATATTAACAACGGACGGCATTAATTTATCTGCAAGATCTGCAAAGCTATCTGGTGCTCCTTTAGAAAATGAATATGAGGGTACTAATAAAATTAGTGAAACAAATACAATAAATACAACTTTAGTTTTGTAAAAAAAATTTTTCATTAACTGTTCTTTTTTATATACCATACTAATATAAAACCTATTACGGCAAAAATAAGTCCACCTGATCTAAGTTTTGTCGCAGGCATGTCTTTCATTAAATTAAGCATATTTTTCATCGAATTGGGGAAAACAGCATAAAGCAGACCTTCAATTACTAAAAGAAGACCTAAAGCTATAAGAAGCTCTTTCATGAAAAAAATTATTTTTTAATTAAACTAAGTCCTGATTTTCCAAAAAATCTAAAAAATTCACTATCAGGAGATAAAATAAGAGAAGTTTCTCCTCCGATTAAGGACTTTTCGTATGATTGCATAGCTCTGTAAAAACTAAAAAATTCAGCATCTTTTCCATATGCATTTGCAAAAATTTTGTTTCTTGTTCCATCGCCCTCTCCTTTTAAAATTTCAGATTTTTTTTGGGCTTCGGCTAAAATAATAGTAACTTCTTTATCTGCTGTTGATTTAATGGTTTGTGCTATCTCAGCACCTTGCGCTCTAAATTCTTTTGCTTCTCTTAATCTTTCTGTCTGCATTCTTCGGTAAATTGCCTCACTGTTAGCCTGTGGAAGATCTGCTCTTTTTATTCTAACATCAATAATTTCAATACCAAGCTTTGCTGCTTCCGTATTTACATCTTCTGTAATTTTATCCATTAATCTTGCTCGTTCTTTTGAAACTAAAGTTGCAAGCTCTTCTTTACCAAGCACTCCTCTAATTCTAGAATTAATAATAGTAGACAGCCTTGATCTTGCTACTCTTTCGTTTCCAACGGAGATATAAAATTTTAAAGGATCTTTAATTTTAAATCTTGCAAAAGCATCCACGATCAATCTTTTTTGATCAGAAGCAATAATTTCTTCAGAAGGAGCATCTAAATTTAAAATTCTCTTATCTAACAAAACTACGTTTTGAATAAAGGGAAGCTTAAAATTTAGTCCAGCTTTTTGAATAACTTTTTTTGGATCACCAAACTGTAGAATAATTCCTTGTTGAATTTCATTAACAGTAAATAAGGTTAAATAACCTATAAATCCAAGAACAGCCAAAACCGGAACTATTATTTTTAGTTTTTTTTCATCCATTATTTTTTACCAGATTTCTTTCCAAATTCAGGCAATGGAAGATAAGGAACTACCCCGCCACTAGAATTTTTATCAATAATAATCTTGTCAATTCCTGCTAAAACTTTTTCCATTGTCTCCAAATACATACGCTCTTGGGTCACAGCTTTTGCATTTTTATATTCATTGTAAATAGCAAGAAACCTGCTCGCCTCTCCTTCTGCGGATGCAACCACTTGTTTTTTATAACCCTCTGCTTGTTGAATAATTTGAGCGGCTTCCCCTCGAGCTCTTGGAATTACATCGTTAGCATAAGCATCAGCTTCGTTTTGTTGACGCTCTTTATCTGCTTTTGCAGCCTGCACATCCCTAAATGAATCAATAACTTCTTTTGGTGGATCTGCTTTTTGAGTTTGAACTTGAGTAATTTGAATTCCTGATTGATAATGATCTAAAATTTCTTGCATGATTTTTTGGGTATCAACTTCAATTTGCGCTCTTCCACCGGTCAAAACCGTTTGAATAGGATTTCTTGCGATTACCTCTCTCATTGCCGTCTCAGCTACACTCTTAACGGTCTCTTCTGGATCTTGAATATTAAAAAGAAACTTTCCTCCATCTTTAATTAACCAAAAAACAGAATAATCGATATCTACGATATTTTCATCCCCGGTTAACATTAAACTTTCCTCTGGAACATCACTTATGCTACTAATAGCTCTACCAGTATCTGAAGCAGATCTATAACCAACATCAATTCTATTTACTCTAGTTACTTTTGGAGTAAGCGCAGTCTCGACAGGATATGGCAAATGATAATTTAGTCCTGGCTGAGTAAGATTTACAAATTTTCCAAATCTTAATACCACTCCCTGCTCATCTGGAAGAACTCTATAAAATCCGCTACCAAGCCATAGTGCTAATGCTATAATTATAAATAAACCAATTGGTTTTTTTCCACCTGAAATACCACCTCCTGGAAACATTTTTTTTAGAGAATCTTGAAACTGTCCTGCCAAATCCTCAATATTCGGCGGTCTTCTACCATCATCACTACCAGAACCATTTTGAGATCCTCTCGAATCATCATCACTGCCCCAGGGAGATTTTGCCATATTTAGTATATTTTTAAACATTTATGATTTTTAAATTTCTAGATGTAACTAATATACAATAAAGTAGTTACTTAAAAGAAAAATACAAGATCAAATGGAAAAAAAAACTGTAAGCATGAGTAAAGACTTTGTAGAAAATAATTCTCCAAAATCATCTAAACTTAAACTTCCAATATTAGGTGTAAAAAAAATTATAGCGGTATCTAGTGCAAAAGGAGGAGTAGGAAAATCAACAATCGCTGTCAATCTTGCGGTAGCTTTAAAAAAATTAAATTTCAAAATTGGAATATTGGATGCAGATATTTATGGACCATCTATTCCGCAAATGCTTGGGATTAATGAAAAGCCAATAAGTGAGGATGGAAAAAATTTAACTCCTATTTCAAAACATGGAATGCAATGTATGTCTATGGGATTTTTGGTGGATCAAGATGCAGCTATGATCTGGAGAGGACCGATGGTGGCTAGTGCCATTAAAACTTTTACTAGTAACGTTTTGTGGAATAATTTAGATTACTTGGTAATTGATTTACCTCCTGGAACTGGAGATGCTTTATTAACTTTCTCACAAGAAATTCTAATTGATGGTGTGGTTATAATTTCAACTCCTCAAGAAATAGCTCTACTAGATGCCAACAGAGGAATTAAAATGTTTCAAAAATTAAATGTGAATATTGCAGGTATCATTGAAAATATGAGCTCATTTATATCAGGAGACGGAAAAGAACATTTTATTTTTGGAAAAGATGGTGCAGAAAATATGTCTAAAAATTTACAAATTGATTTGCTAGGAAAAATTCCCATTGAAATAGGACTTAGAGAAGGCGCTGATAACGGAAAGCCTTATGTTGAATTTTTTGAAGATAGCAAAACATCTAAAGAAATAATCGAGATTGCAAAAAAAATTGTAGAAAAAGTTAAATAATTTTATCTTTTAATTCCAAAGTTTCCATTAACTCATTCCACTCTCTTTTACTAAGATCAGAATTTTCAAATGAAACTTTATTTCCATTAATCATAGATTTAACTA
>VTPF01000111.1 GCA_008638025.1 Pelagibacteraceae bacterium
TCATCAATTGTACAAAAAATGTTAAAAAACAACAGTAAATGATTCGTTAACTATGGAAAAAATACTAAATTTCATAAAATTAAGACTTACCGAAATGGCTGGTTTAATAGTTTTGGCCCTCGGACTATTTATTTTTTACAGTATTATAACTTATTCAGCCAGTAATCCGACGATTATATTTCCTGAAAGTGCAGATGGCAGAGACATAATTACAAGGTATGGATCAAATGTTGCAGACTTCATTCTTCAGGCTTTTGGTTTAACAGCTTATGGATTGGCGATAAACTTTATAGCCTGGGGAGGAAAACTTACTATCGAAAAAAAAATTACTAATCTTTGGCTACAATTATCATTTATTATTTTTTATTTACTTTTTGGTTCGTTATTTTTTAAAATTTTTTATGATCAAAGTTTTTGGCTACCAGATAATGGTAATGGTGGATTTTTAGGCAACTACACCTTAAGTTTAATTCAATCATTTAAAGAGCAAATTATTATTGCTGGTTATGTTTCTTTGTTTTTAAGTGTTGTTTTTTTTACTTTAAGTTTGGGTTTTTCTTTTTCTAATTGGAAACAAATTATTATTTTTATTTTTAAACCAATCACTTTTTTAATTGGCATTATTACAAAACAAAAATCTAGCTCTGAATCATCGGAATCAGAAAGTTTAGAAATTAACAATATGGTAACTACAGAAGGGGTGGGTATAATTCAGGAAGTACAGCCAAGCTTACCGTTGCAAGAAAGCTCTAGACCAAAATCTTTTGAATATAGATTGCCATCTATATCCTTTTTAAAAGACCCTGATAACAGAACTTCAGATACTGAATTAAGTGATACCTTTGAAAAGCAATCTAAATTTTTAGAAGACACTCTTCTTGATTTTGGAATCATGGGAAAAATTAAAAGAGTTAGCGCAGGCCCAGTAGTTACTCTTTATGAATTTGAGCCAGCCGCAGGAATCAAAACTTCAAAAATAATAAATTTATCTGATGACATTGCAAGAAGCACAAGCTCTATTGCAACTAGAGTAGCAACCGTGCCAGGAAAAAATACTATTGGAATTGAAATCCCTAATAAAAATATCGAACCCGTATATTTAAAAGAAATTCTTTCAAGCAAAGAATTTTCTAATAAAAATATTAGACTACCTATTACTCTTGGAAAAAGTATTTCTGGATTTCCAATTGTTGGAGATTTGGTTTCTATGCCTCATTTATTAATTGCAGGAACTACAGGCTCGGGAAAATCTGTTTGTATTAATACTTTAATACTATCTCTGCTTTACCGTCATAAGCCAGAGTTTTGTAAATTAATTTTGATTGACCCTAAAATGCTAGAGTTGTCTATTTATCAGGGTATTCCTCACTTATTGAGCCCTGTCATTACCGAGCCAAAGAAGGCCACTGCCGCTCTGAAATGGGTCGTAGGCGAGATGGAAGGCAGATATCGAAGGATGACGGAGGAAGGTGTCAGAAATATCTCTGGATACAATGAAAAAATGGGAGAAGACCCTAAAAAAATCATTCCTTACATAGTAGTAATCGTCGACGAAATGGCGGACTTGATGATGATTGCTGGAAAAGAAATTGAAAATTATATCCAACGACTTGCGCAAATGGCAAGAGCTGCTGGGATACATATAGTTATGGCAACACAAAGACCAAGCGTTGATGTAATTACAGGAACTATTAAGGCAAACTTTCCAACGAGAATTTCATTTCAAGTAACTTCTAAAATAGATAGCAGAACTATTTTAGGAGAGCAGGGTGCGGAGCTATTACTTGGTAAGGGCGATATGTTATTTATGTCATCTGCAAGTAGAGTTATAAGAATTCACGGACCATTTGTCTCTGACGAAGAAATAGAAAAAATAACAACTTTTTTAAGATCTCAAGGTTCTCCCGAATATCTAGATGAGGTTACAAAGATTCAAGAAAACAACGATGAGAATGGAAGCTCACTTAATAACAATGACAAAGATGAATTATTTGATGAAGCAGTTAGGCTAATCAAAATGGAAGGAAAAGTATCGACTAGCTATCTACAAAGAAAACTTTTGATTGGGTACAATAGAGCAGCAAGAATAGTTGACCAAATGGAAGAGGCAAAGATTATTAGTCCTGCCAATCATGCTGGGAAAAGAGATATACTCCCTTCTTAATGCTTAAAAAAATTATTATTTTTCTCACAATTTTTTTTATTCCATCCTTTGCTTATTCTAAAAACAATAATGCTCTAATAGAGAAATTTTTAATAAAATTTAAATCTATCAATAACATTGAGTTTGATTTCACACAAACCACGAATGATATGATTGAAAATGGTAAGTGTTTTTTATCCTATCCTAAAAAATTAATTTGCAGGTATGAAGGAGAAGAAGGAAAAGAAATAATTGTAAAAAATGATGCCTTGGTAATAATTAAAAGAAAATTTCAAAGAGTTTATTATTACCGCGTAGCCAACTCTCCCTTTGCCACCATTCTCGACAAAACAAAAATTATAAATCAAATAAAAAATATTAATGATATTACAACTGAAAATAATTTATTAACTATTAGTTTTGCCTCTGATGAAAATAGCTCAAGCCTCGATCTAATTATTACAAAAGATACTCTTGATATAGCTGGTTGGAAAACCACAGGGTATGACGCACAAACAGTAAATTTCAACATCCTAAACAGTCGAATAAACGTTGAAAATAAAGAAAAATTTGAAATACCTAATTTTGATCTATTTGGGAACCGAAACTAGCTCCTTTTTAAATATACTCATTCCCCTTGCAATATAATTTCTCAAAGCATTTGGATGATCTAAAGTACATGTATGAACCCATATTCTTTTAGGATTGTGTTTCCA
>VTPF01000112.1 GCA_008638025.1 Pelagibacteraceae bacterium
AACCTTGTACTAATCCTGCTATACAAATTTGATTTACCATTTTGGCAAGCTGACCAGAACCTGAAGAACCTAGTAATTTAATTTTTTTTGAATAGTGATCTATCACGGGCTCAGCCTTGGTAAAATCAGACTGATCTCCTCCAACCATTACAGTTAACTGACCATTTTCAGCACCAGCTTGTCCACCTGATACTGGAGCATCTAAGAAACCAAATTTTCTTTTTTTAGCTTCCGTATTCAATTCCCTCGCAATTTTTGCAGAAGCTGTTGTATTATCGATAAATACTGCACCTTCTTTTACAGAATGAAAAGCACCATGTTCACCAGTGGTTACTTCTTTCAAATCATTATCATTACCAACGCAAGTAAATACAAAATCAGAATCTTTTGCAGCTTCTTTAGGGGTGGTTGCATGTTTTCCACCAAATTCTTTTACCCATTTTTCTGCTTTAGCAGCAGTTCTATTATAAACCGTTACATCATGCCCAGCTTTTGCTATATATCCTGCCATCGGATATCCCATGACTCCTAGGCCAATAAACGTTACTTTTTTTGACATTCTTATCTCCTTTATTTTTTATGTTTAATTTTCAATTCGTTAAAAATAATTTTAGATTTCTTTTATTTGGTTTCATTTTGACATTTTGTTCTAGCTTTGGTCAAACTTTTTTTATCGGTATTTTTAATCCATTTATAAGGCAAGATTTGAGCCTCAGTCATTCTGAATTTGGAATGATCTATTCTTTAGCCACTTTACTAAGTTCTTTCTCATTAATTTGGATAGGAAAGAAAATTGATGATTTTAAAATAATTTATTTTGCCATAGGTGTCTGTTTATTTTTGTCCTTTGCAGCTTTTTTTCTTACCCTGGTTACTAATCTTACCTTATTATTTTTTGGTATTTATTTTTTACGATTATCTGGTCAAGGTTTGATGACACATACCGCAAGCACTTCAATGGCAAAATTTTTTGATTTAAATAGGGGAAAGGCATTAAGCATTTCTTGGTTGGGTTTGTCATTAGGAGAGGGGATTCTTCCATATCTGGTAATTTTTTTTATGAAATTGTACTCATGGAAAATGATCTGGATGGGATTATCTATTTTATTATTATTAGTTGTTCCAATAGTTTTTTTTATTTTAAGAACCTATCAAGATGGTGCAACAGAACAATCAATCAACAAACCTAGTGTTGATAAGCAAATTAAAAATTGGACTAGAGCAGAAGTTCTAAAAGATCCTAAATTTTATTTCTTATTACCAGCGGTGCTAGCTCCAGCTTTTTTAACAACAGGAATTTTTATCAATCAAATTTATATTTTTGAAAGTAAAAATTGGTCGATGTTATTATTAGCACAAGGGTTTACATTGTATGCAATTGTAAGTGTGATTACTTTAGCTGTTTCTGGTTTTTTAATTGATCGATTTTCAGCTATTAAAGTTTTACCGTTTTATTTACTGCCAACAATCACAGCTTATCTCTTGGTTATTTTTAGTGGATGGAAGTTTGCACCAATTGCTATGATGATTCTCATTGCAATGACCAATGGAACTTCGAGCGTGCTATTAACCTCCACTTGGTCTGAAATTTATGGAACTAAACACCTAGGAGGAATACGATCTATTACTGTCTCGTTTTTTGTTTTCTCAACAGCTGTAGCCCCCGTATTATTTGGTTTTTTAATTGACCATCAATTTAGTATTAATCAAATATTTTCTATGATGCTGGGTTACCTTATTTTGGCTAATTTGTTATTTTTGTTTAAATTAAAGGACTACCAACCAGTAAAAATTGCTTGATTTTAAAGTCTAAAGTCATTAGAAGACCTCAACTTTATGGCACGTGTAACAGTAGAAGATTGTTTAGAAGCAGTCGATAATCAATACGATTTAGTAATATTAGCGAAAGAGCGAACTCTGCAAATTGGAGCAGGGGACAAGCCTTTGGTAGAAGAAGATAATGACAAAAAGACTGTTATTTCTTTAAGAGAAATCGGTGATAAAAAAATTGATATCGAAACTTTAACGAATGCCACTATTGATCGTGCTAGAGATCATCCAGAAGATGCAACCGAACAAGAAGATTTTGACGCTCCAGAAGGTGATGCTTTTGAAGAAATTTATAAAGGTGAAGTGTCTAAATCTGGTCAGGCGATTCTTCCTTCTAAAAGATCTAGAAAAGTCCCAGCAGCAAATGCCGCTTCAGCATCTGAAGATGAGGATGATAGCGACGACTCATCAGATGATATCATTGATGAAACTGCTGAAGAAAAAGCAGAGTAATATTATTTAAATTCTTTTAAAATTTTTTCTCTATGTTGGTCGAGGTTAGGAATTTCTCCTCTAGTACTAGAGTCTGAGTAAGCAGACATTTTAATAGGATTTCCAGCCATCTTAAATAATCCAATTTTATCATGATTGGCGCTAACAATCATATTTCTAAATTGAATTTGAGGGTTTTCTACTGCTTCTTTAATATTATTGATGGGACCGCAAGGTATTTTTTTTTCAGTAAATATTGCAACCCATTCTTCAGTTGTTTTATTTTGAAGTTTTGTTTCAATGATTTTTTTTAATTCGTCTATATGTTTATTTCTTGATTGATTGTCCTTAAACTTTTCTTGTTTAAAACAATCACACCCTAGCGTCTGACACATACCTTCAAATAACTTATCATTACCTGCAGCAATAATGATGTAGCTATTTTTAGTTTTGAAAGCTTCAAAAGGTGCAATGGAGGGATGTCTAGATCCCATTGGTTTTGGAATTTCTCCTTTAGATAAATATCTTGCAATAGCATTTTCTAAAATAGCAATTTGACAATCAAGCATAGAAACA
>VTPF01000113.1 GCA_008638025.1 Pelagibacteraceae bacterium
AATGAAATGGCCAACCTGGTATGAGGCAATTTACAATCTACACAATCCTACAAATGTGGGTGATGTTGATAAAAATTCCAATTATTACCAACGTTTGGCTTTTGACGAAATATTTAGTAATTTACTAATTTTTTCCGAAATTAAAAAAAGAATTAAATTATTAGTTAAAAATTCGAAGAAAATTAATTTTCAAATTTTATCAAAAATTAATAAAAATATTCCTTTCGAATTAACAAATTCACAAAAAAAAGTTTGTACAGAAATTTTAACTGACATGAATTCAGAAAAAAAAATGTTAAGAGT
This sequence comes from Pelagibacteraceae bacterium, assembly GCA_008638025.1. Taxonomy (GTDB): domain Bacteria; phylum Pseudomonadota; class Alphaproteobacteria; order Pelagibacterales; family Pelagibacteraceae; genus IMCC9063. Next base: position 304 of record VTPF01000113.1, read on the forward strand.
GCTCCAGGGGGATGTTGGGAGCGGCAAAACAATTGTTTCATTAATTGCAGCGTATGCTGCTATAAATTCTGGTTATCAAGTTGCTTTTTTATGCCCTACTGAACTGTTGGCAAAACAGCATTTTTTTTTGAGTAAAAAAATTTTTAATAATTTAGATTGCAAAATTGAACTATTATCTGGAAAAATTAAAATATCTGAACAAAAAAATGTAAGGTCTTTAATTTCAAGTGGAAATATAGATTTAATAATTGGAACGCATTCTCTTTTTCAAGAAAAAACATTATTTCATAATTTGGGATTAATAATAATTGATGAACAGCATAAATTTGGAGTTCAGCAAAGAATTAACTTATCTCTGAAAGGAAATATAAACACTGATGTTCTGCTTATGACTGCAACGCCCATCCCTAGAACTTTAATTTTGACAAATTATGGGGATATGGACATTTCAACTATAAAAGAAAAACCATTTAATAATATTAATATCAGCACATTAGCTAAACAGGCAGAAAAAATTGATGAGATTCTTAATTTTGTTAATAAAAGATTAGAAGAAAATGATCAGATTTATTGGGTTACACCTTTAATTGAAGAAAGTGAGCAATTAAAACTTTCTGCTGCTGTAAAAAGATTTGAATTTCTTAAAAAAAAACTAAATGTAGAAATTGGTTTGGTTCACGGATCTATGAAAAGTGATGAAAAAGATAAAATTATGGAAAATTTTATAAATGGAAAAATAAAAGTAATAGTTTCTACTACTGTCATTGAGGTTGGAATTGACAATCAAAATGCAAATACAATGATTATTGAAAATTGTGAGAGATTTGGCTTATCTCAATTACATCAATTAAGAGGTCGCGTAGGTAGAGGAAATAAAGATGCTTATTGCGTTTTGCTTTACTCCAAAAATATAAGTCAAAATGGAAAAAAAAGAATTCAGATATTAAAATCATCTTTAGATGGTTTTTTTATTTCAGAAGAGGATTTAAAACTAAGAGGTTTCGGTGATATTGTTGGATACAAGCAAAGCGGTGAAAAAGATTTCTTAATTGCAGATCCTGTTTATCATTCTGACTTATTTGAAATTGCTAAAGAAGAAATTGAAGAATTGAACAAAACTATACCAAATATAGAAAGTAAATTCTCAGATCTTTTAAAAATTTTCAAAAAAGACAAAATTTTAAATATTATAGATACTGGTTAATTATTTATAACCAATAGCTAATTCGAATTCTTTTAATCGTTTATGAATTGATCTCAATTCAGTAATAGTTGTCCAATTGTGAGTAAATAATGAAAAACTATTATGAACTCTTTGAAAAGCATTTGAAACTTGAATTACAAAACCTAATGTTATTGCTCCGGTAAATAATCCTGGAGCCATTACTAAATAAGGTACAATAACCATAAATTGATCATAAATATTTACCCAGATATCAAAATACCCGTAATGCAAATACAAACGATGATAGTTAAATTTTATTCCTGTAAACAGCTCAAGTATCGTCTCAGGTTTCGAATAAGTAATTCTATCATCTTCTCCGTAAACTAATTCTTTTCTAAATTTCGCTTCAACTTTTTGATTATTATATTCAAGGCCAGGAAGCTTCCAACCAACAAGCCAGCTAATTAGCAAACTTCCCAAGCTAGTTGCAAAAGCAACCCAGACTAAAGAACCAGGAATGTCTTTAAAAAATGAAACAATTACTTTGTCAGAAAGATTCCATAATATAGGCGTAAAAGCTACTAAGGTCATTAAAGCTCTTACAATTTGCAAACCTAGACTTTCAACGATCCTTGCAAATCTCATTGTATCTTCTTGAATACGTTGAGCAGATCCTTCAACAACTATGCTGCCGGAAGTCCAGAATGGTAAGTAATCAAAAGTAATAGCCTCTCTCCATCTGAAAGCGTACAATCTAGTAAAATATGCAGTAAATGTTGCAAGAACTACATATGGTAATGCAAGATAAGTAAATTCAAAAATTTTTTCCCAAAAAATTAAAATGGAATGATCCATTGGTTTTTGTAGGACATCATAAAAACCTTTATACCATTGGTTAATTTTTACAGTGATTGTTACTTGAATAAGTAAGGACAAAACTAACAAAAGACCACCACCCCAAGACCACAATAACCATTTTTTTTTTAAAAAAAAACTTTTAAGCATTTATATTACTTTAAAAAATTGTCAGCATAAGATTTTATAATCATCTTACGTTTTTTTGGCTCAGTAATATCAAAAAGAATATTATTTTTTTTTGCATACTTAATCGCATCATCTCTAGTATCAAAAAAAATTTTAACTTGCTTATTGGTGTCAATTGACGAATTCCACCCCATAACAAAATCTTTATCTAAATTTTCCCTAATAAATTCTAAAACCCATAATTTATTTTTAGCTTGTCCTGATTGCATAGCTGTCTTTGATGGAATATAAATTTTTGCTTTTTTCATAATAATGGTCGGGGCAGTAAGATTCGAACTTACGACCCTCTGGTCCCAAACCAGATGC
>VTPF01000013.1 GCA_008638025.1 Pelagibacteraceae bacterium
TTTTACTAGGCGTGGTAATGGGAATATTTATTGGAATATTGCCAGGACTGGGAGGTATTGTAGGATTTTCTATTTTGATGCCATTTATTTATGGAATGGATCCAGTGTCTGCACTTGCAATGTTAATAGGATTAATTGCAGTTATACCAACCTCAGATACATTTGCATCAGTATTAATGGGAATTCCAGGATCAAGCGCTTCACAGGCAACTGTTTTAGATGGATTTCAATTAGCAAAACAAGGTCAAGCAGCTAGAGCTTTAAGCGCAGCATTTTCAGCTTCTTTATTTGGAGGTTTATTTGGAGCGTTAGTTTTAACTTTAATAGTTGTTATTGCAAAACCCATAATTTTATTTTTTGGATCAAGCGAATTATTTATGCTTGGAATTCTTGGAATTAGTATGGTTGGAGTCTTGTCAGGAGATAGTTTTGTAAAAGGTTTTTTAGCATGCGGAGTTGGTTTGTTACTTGGAACTATGGGTAGTGCTCCTGCAACTGGTGAATGGAGACTCACATTTGGAAGTTATTATTTATTTGATGGTTTAAAAGTTGTTACCATAGGTTTAGCTGCGTTTGCTGTCCCTGAAATTTGTGATCTTTTACGAAAAAATGCAACAATTGCCACAAAGGATGAACCGCTTGGAAAAGGTTGGCTGCAGGGTTTAAAAGACACCATTAGAGAAAAGTGGATTGTGTTACGATGTGCTGGAATTGGTACGATGGTAGGAATCCTGCCTGGGCTTGGCGGAAGTGTTGTGGATTGGATTGCTTATGGACATGTAGTTCAAACAGCAAGAGATAAAAGTAATTTTGGAAAAGGCGATATACGAGGAGTGATTGCCCCTGAGTCTGCAAACAATGCAAAAGAGGGCGGAGGATTAGTTCCAACTATTTTATTTGGAATTCCAGGAAGTGGAAGTATGGCAGTTTTTCTTGGTGGCCTGACATTACTAGGAATTGAACCAGGACCGGCTTTAATAGAAGAAGATCTTCAATTTACTTACGTTATGGTTTGGTCGTTAGCTTTAGCCAATGTGATTGGTGCAGGAATGTGCTTTGCCATGTCTAGCAAGGTCGCAAAAATCACAACTATCCCTTACGGAATTTTAGCACCTTTCATGATTATGATTATTTGTTTTGCTGCATTCCAAGTGACTAGAAGTATTTATGATCTGTATACTCTTATTGTTCTGGGTGCATTTTGTACTTTAATGAAAAGTTACAATTGGCCAAGACCTGCATTATTAATTGGTTTTGTTTTATCCGATACCTTGGAAACTTATCTGTATCAAGCTGTACAAATTTATGACTGGAATTTTTTAACCAGAACAAGTGTTATAACAATTTTTATAATAACTCTTATTTCGGTGTTTTTAGGAATGAGAACTAAAAAAGAAAAAACAGTTGTTCATTCCGTCAAAGTTTCTGATTTATTTAAATTAAATTTAGAAACTGTATTTTTAGGAATTATTTATATTTTTTTTGGTATGACGGTGTACGATTCATTCACCCATAACTTTTTGGGAGGAGTATTTCCAGGAGGCATTTCGGTAATTATGTTTATAACTATGACTTATACTTTATTTTTTAACCAAAAGTGGTTATCCAAAGCATTGAATTCTTCTTATAGTTTAGAAGATACAAAAGATATGTTTTTTGCCTTTTCTTGGATAATCTTTTTAGTAGCCTTGGTATCATTATTTGGATTTATTATTGGTATTATAATTTTATTTATTGCCGTTATGAAAAATAAAACTGAGATGCCATTAATAAAAATTTTAACAATTACATCAGCAGGAGTAGCTTTAATGCTACTTCTTTCTCACTTTATGGTATTAGATTTTCCTAGTGGTCTATTGCAAGAATATGTGCAATTACCTTGGCCTTTTAAATAATTTATGAGCGATCAAATAAAAATACCTTGTTTATTTATGAGAGGTGGGACCTCGAGAGGACCTTATTTTTTAAAATCAGACCTTCCCGAAGATACAATAAAAAGAGATAAAGTATTGTTAGCAGTTATGGGCTCCCCAGATGTAAGACAAATTGACGGTCTTGGAGGTGCCGATCCAGTAAAAAGCAAGGTCGCTATTGTTTCCAAGTCAGAGGAAAAAGGAGTTGATGTTAATTATTATTTTGCTCAGGTAAAGATTGATGAACCGATTGTAGATACTAAGCCATCCTGCGGAAACATGTTAATCGGAGTTGGCCCTTTTGCAATTGAGAGAAATTTAGTTCAAGCACAAGATAAAGAAACCAAGGTTGTTATCAGAGATATGAATACTGGCATGAAAATTGAAGAGATTGTTCAAACTCCTAATAAGCAAGTTTCTTATGATGGGAATTTTAAAATTGATGGAGTTCCCAACACAGGAACACCAGTTGAAATTAGATTCATAGACTCTATCGGAGCTAAAACTAAAAAATTATTTCCTACAGGAAATAAAATAGATGTCATTAACGGAATAGAATGCACATTGGTTGATGCTGCTATGCCTGTTGTTTTCTTTAGGGCAAGAGATTTTGGAGTTTCTGGAAATGAAAGTCACTTAGAATTAAACCAAAATCAAAAATTAATTGATGATATGGGAAAAATTAGAATTGAGCTTGGAAAAAGAATTGGCTTTGGCGATGTTAGCAAGTCAGTAATACCCAAAGTTGCTTTGGTTTCCAAAGCAGATCAAGGCAGTATTAAATCAAGATACTTTATGCCTTGGAGTTGTCACAATGGTTATGCCATCACCGGTTCAATTGCTTTATCAGCTGCAGCAAAATCAAAAGGCACAATATGTGAAGAATTTTATAATGATTATAGTGATCGTGGAGATTTTGTAATTGAACATCCTACAGGTGTTTCAAAAGTAAAATTAGAAATTAAATATCAAGGGGATAATATTGTTGATTTAGTTGCAAGTACCACACGACATGCAAGGTTAATTATGTCTGGTGAGGTACATGTTCAAAAAAGTTTGGTTGAGTAATGCAATTACTTCTTAATAATAAAAAATGCATTGTTACAGGAGCTAGCCAAGGATTGGGTAAAGCTATCGCAATTCTTTTAGCAGCAGAGCAATGTGATTTAGTGTTAGTGGCAAGAAGAAAAAAACCATTAGAAGAAGTAAAAAAATTTATCCAAAAAAAATATAATTGTAACGTTGCCACTTTGTCTATTGATGTTACTTCTAAAAATGCTGATACCAAAATTAAAGATTTTGCTTTAAAGCAACTTGGAACTATTGATGTTTTAATTAACTCAGCTGGTGGCTCTCGTCCTACCACATGGGATGCGCCAGAGTCATTTTGGGAAGAAGGTATGAGTTTAAATTTTACTGCTTTAAGAAAACTTACAACCAAAATTATTCCTATTATGACAAAAAATAAATGGGGAAGAGTAATTAATATAACGGGATCAGTTGAACCAAGAGAGGTTAATGTTGCTAATGCAGCTAAATCTGCTGTTCATGCTTGGGCAAAAGGTTTATCGAGAGTTGTTGCAGCGAACGGAATCACTATTAACTCTATTTCACCTGGTCGTTTAAATACAGAACAGATATTAAAAAGAAGACATCCCAATATCAAAGAGAGAAAAAAATTTATAAAAGAAAATATACCCGTCGGATACTTTGGAGATCCCGAAGACTTGGCTTGTTTGGCTGTTTTTTTAAGCTCCCCTATAGCGAGATATATTACGGGAGAATTAATCCATGTTGATGGAGGAATGAAAAGATTTGCACATTAAATTAGTTTTTATTATTGCAAATCTTTTTCATTAATACTATCAAGCTGTCTCATGAAAAGCGTAAATACATATAAATCCTTAGACACTTTAAATGTGAAAGGTAAAGAATATCAGTTTTATAATTTACAATTAGCAGAAAAAAATGGTTTAGAGGGCATCTCCAAACTTCCTAAATCTTTAAAAGTTTTATTAGAAAATCTTCTTAGATACGAAGACAATAAAACAGTTGATACAAATCAAATCAAAGCTGTTCAAGATTGGTTAAAAAACAAAACTTCCGATACCGAAATTGCTTATCGACCAGCTAGGGTTTTATTACAGGATTACACTGGTATTCCAGCTGTTGCAGATTTAGCCGCTATGCGTGAAGCAGTTCAAAAAAAGAATAAAGATCCCAAAAAAATTAATCCGCTATCACAAGTAGATTTGGTAATTGATCACTCTGTACAAATTGATAATTCAGGAAAAAATGCATTAGCGCAAAACGTAAGCAAAGAGTTTGAACGTAATGGAGAAAGGTATTCATTTTTAAAATGGGGCCAACAAGCATTTAACAATTTTAGAATTATTCCTCCAGGAACAGGAATTTGTCACCAAGTTAATTTAGAATATTTATCAAAAGTAGTTTGGAGCTCAGAAGTTGACGGTGTTGAGTATGCTTATCCGGATACTCTAGTGGGTGCGGACAGCCATACAACGATGGTAAATGGACTTTCAGTTTTAGGATGGGGAGTTGGTGGGATTGAAGCAGAAGCAGGAATGTTGGGTCAGCCTATCTCTATGTTAATACCAGAAGTAATTGGATTTGAAGTAACAGGAAAAATGGCAGAAGGAATTACCGCAACTGATCTAGTGTTAACAATTGTGAAAATGCTTAGAGATAAAGGAGTTGTAGAAAAATTTGTTGAGTTTTATGGATCTGGTTTAAAAAACCTTACTTTAGCAGATAGGGCTACTATTGGAAACATGGCACCCGAGTATGGTGCTACTTGTGGCTTCTTTCCAATTGATGAAGAAACAATAAAATATTTAAAATTTTCTGGTAGAGACCAAGAAACAATTGATTTAGTAGAAGCTTATGCAAAAGAGCAAGGTTTGTGGGCGAGTGATGATGTTGTTTTTACTGATACGCTTTCATTAGACATGTCGACAGTTGTGCCTACGATCTCAGGTCCTAAAAGACCACAAGATAAAGTGTTATTAACAGAGTCCTCAGCTAATTTTGCCAAGGTTTATAAAGAAGCAACTAAAAGAGAAAAATCTAAATCAGTAGAAGTAAAAGGTGCCAATCATCCATTACAAGATGGGGATATTGTTATTGCGTCTATTACTTCTTGTACAAACACATCGAATCCAAACGTTTTAATAGCAGCAGGTTTGCTTGCAAAAAAAGCATGTGAACAAGGACTTCAGTCTAAGCCTTGGGTTAAAACTTCTTTAGCTCCAGGATCTCAGGTTGTTACGGATTATTTAAATAAAGCAGATTTAAGTAAACACTTAGACCAACTAGGTTTCTATTTATCAGGGTATGGCTGCACTACTTGTATTGGAAACTCTGGACCTTTGGCTGAAAACATTTCTGCAGCAATTAAAGATAATGATTTATACGTTGTGTCAGTTCTTTCAGGTAATAGAAATTTTGAAGGAAGAATCAATCCTCAAGTAAAAGCAAACTATTTAGCTTCACCTCCATTAGTGGTTGCTTATGCTATCGCAGGAAATATGAACATTGATCTTTACAAAGATTCTTTAGGAAAGAATAAAGATGGTAAAGATGTTTATCTAAAAGATATTTGGCCAAGTAACCAAGAAATTCAAGATACCTTAAATAGTTCATTGAATGCAGATATGTTTATTAATAGATATTCGAATGTTTCTGACGGTCCTAAGGAATGGCAAGCAATCAAAACAGAGCCGTCTAGTATTTATTCTTGGGATGAGGGATCATCTTATGTGAAAAAACCACCATTTTTTGAAAACATGCCTGATCAACCAGAGGGATTCAAGCCCATTAAAGATGCAAGACCTTTGTTAATTTTGGGAGACATGATTACCACAGACCATATTTCTCCAGCTGGATCTATTCAAAAAGAAAGTCCAACAGGTGAGTATTTTATGAAGTATCAAATTTTACCAAAAGATTATAACTCGTATGGAGCAAGAAGAGGAAATCATGAAGTTATGATGAGAGGAACTTTTGCTAATGTTAGAGTTAAAAATGAAATGGCTCCAGGAACTGAAGGTGGGTTTACAAAAATTTATCCAGAAGGAAAAGATGCAACAGTCTTTGATGCAGTAACTGAATATCAAAAAAGAGGAACGCCCCTAGTTATTTTTGGAGGAAAGCTTTATGGTAGTGGATCTTCAAGAGATTGGGCTGCTAAAGGAACTAAATTATTGGGAGTAAAAACTGTTATCGTTGAAAGCTTTGAAAGAATTCATAGATCTAATTTAGTTGGAATGGGAATTTTACCTTTGCAATTTAAAGATGGAATGACCAGAACTACTTTAAATTTAAAAGGATCTGAGTTAATTACAGTATTAGATATTGAAAAAGGTGTTCAGCCAAAGGAAACAGTTAAAGTTGAAATTAAATATGCCGATGGAACGATGAAAACTATCGAAACACTTTGTAGAATTGATACGGACAACGAAATTGAGTACTACAAAAATGGCGGTATTCTTCAGTATGTTCTAAGAAACATGTTGTAGTTTCTTTTAATAGAAGTTATTTTTTTTTCATGAGCAATGTTTTTAATACCATCACCATAGGTAATAAAAATTTCAAATACGCAGATATCACTCACTTTTCTAATTTAAACAAACTACCTTTTTCTTACCGAATTTTATTAGAAAACCTTGTAAGGCAAAAAATTAATAAACAAAATCCTACTGCAGATGAACAAATAAACAATGTGTTAACTTCTAATATCGGCTCTCCAGTAAACTTTATGCCTAACCGAATTTTAAGCCATGATATTTTGGGAAAAGTAATGTTGGTTGATTTTTTAGCTTATCGAGAAGCACTACAAAAAAAAGGTATTGATCCCAATCAAATCCAGCCAAAAGTTCCTATCGATGTTGTGATTGATCACTCATTGCAAGTTGATTTTTTTGGATCCAAGGAAGCAGAAATAGAAAATTTAAAAAAAGAATATAATAGAAATTCAGAAAGATTTTCTTTTTTACGCTGGTGTTCTAAAAATTTAAAAAATGTAAGAGTTATTCCCCCTGGAGTCGGAATTTGTCATCAAGTGAATATAGAGTATTTATCCAAAGTAGTTTGGACCGAACAATCCCAATCGGATGAAATTCTTTATCCAGACACTTGTGTTGGTACCGATAGCCACACTCCTATGATGAATGCAATCGGAGTTCTAGGTTGGGGAGTGGGTGGTGTTGAAGCAGAAATTTCCATGTTCGGAAAAGCATTACCCATTACTTTACCTGAAGTTGTTGGTGTGCATTTAAAAAATAAATTAAAAGAAGGAATTACTTCTACCGATTTAGTTTTGACTATTACTGAGCTCTTAAGAAAAAATAAAGTAGTAGGGTCCTTTATAGAATTTTTTGGAGAAGGTGTTGAAACGTTAACCGTTGGAGATCGAGCTACCATCTCTAATATGGCTCCAGAATATGGCGCAACGGCAGTGCTCTTCCCAGTCGATGAATCTACTTTGGATTATTTGAAAATGACCGGACGAACTGAAGAGCAAATTGAAATTATTAAACAGTATTCTAAAAAACAACAATTGTGGAGAAATCCCGGAGACCTTCCAATGTATTCCAGAACATTAAATTTAGATTTGTCTTCTATTAATCCATGCGTTTCTGGTCCTAAAAATCCAGAAGATAAAATTGAATTAAGTAAATTTTCATCCAAAATTAATGAACACATTCAAATGCTTTATAAAAAAGATTTGAGAGAGGAAAAATTTAAAGTAGCTAATCATAATTTTAATCTTCAAGATGGAGATATTTTAATAGCTGCCATCACAAGCTGCACTAACACAGCCAATCCAAGAAATGTCATTGCAGCAGCTTTACTTGCTAAAAATTTAGTTGAACATGGATTTAAAAGAAATCCGAAAGTAAAAACTTCTTTTGCCCCCGGCAGTCAAGTAACTGCAAAAATTTTAGAAGAAAGTGGATTACAAACATATCTAGACCAGTTAGGGTTTAATGTAGTGGGTTTTGGTTGCACTACTTGCAATGGAAGCTCAGGACCACTTGCCAAAGATATTGCAGACACAATAGAAAGTAATAAAATTTTTTCTACAGCTGTGTTGTCTGGTAATAGAAATTTTCAAGGGAGAATACATCCTAATATTAGAGCATCCTATCTTGCCTCACCAGCGTTAGTTGTGCTTTTTTCTTTAACAGGCAGTGTTTGTAAAGATTTAGTTAATAGTTCTCTTGGAATAAATAAAGAGGGAAAAGAAATTTATTTTAAAGATGTTTGGCCAGCTAATTCAGAAATTAATAAAATTGTAGAAAGTTTTTACAAGCCAGAAACATTTGTATCAAAATATAAAGAGGTTGATGATGGTGGTGAACTTTGGGAAAATCTGGAGGTCTCTCAATCAAATAATTATCAATGGTCAGAGAATAGTACCTATATAAAAAAACCTCCTTATTTAGAAAATATTACTCAAGAAAACAAATCTATTAGCGATATAAATTTGGCAAGACCTTTAGTTTTGCTTGGAGATTCTATTACGACGGATCATATTTCTCCATCTAGTGATATTACCAAGGGTACTGCTGCTTGGGATTATTTATTATCTAAAAATATTAAACCAGAGGATTTTAATAATTTTTTAACAAGAAGAGCCAATCATGAGATTGTTAAACGATCAGCTTTCGCTAGTCTTCGTTTACGAAATTTAATGACCCCAGATTTAGAAGGAAGCTTCACTGTAAAATATCCAGAAAAAAAAATAATGAGAATTTTTGAAGCTGCACTGGAGTATCAGAAAACTAAAACAGAGCTAGTTGTGATTGCTGGAGAAAATTATGGCTGCGGTTCTTCCAGAGATGTTGCCGCAAAGGGTCCTTTGTTATTAGGAGTTCGTGCTATTATTGCTAAGGGATTTGAGAGGATCCATCGGTCTAATTTGGTAGGAATGGGATTGCTTCCCTTAGAATTTTTGCCAGGTAATGGAATTACCGAACTAGGAATAGATGCCTCAGACATGTTTACTGTTAAAGGTTTGGATAAAATTAGCGATGAGCAGAAAGAAGTAGAGTTGCTTATCCAAAAAGAAAGCGGGGATATTGTAAAAGCTAAATTAAAAGTGAGACTTGATAATCCCGATGAAGTAATTTTTTGGAAGAATGGTGGAATCTTACAAACGGCTTGGAAAGAAGCTTAAATTAAGTTAATTTTATATATGAAACAAAATTGGATAACAGCATCATACTATCGAGGCGGAACTAGTAAGGGGGTTTTTTTTCAAGCAAAAGATTTACCAACCGACAGTCAAGAAGAATTAAGTAAAATTTTTTTGAAAGTTATTGGTAGCCCTGATCCTAATGGAAGACAATTAAATGGAATGGGTGGAGGAGTTTCTTCTGTTTCTAAATGCGTTATAATTAGTCCATCGAAAAGAGAAGATGCCGATGTAGATTACAATTTTATTCAATTAGCTGTGGAACAGCCTGTTGCTGAATGGAATAATAATTGTGGTAATTTATCAGGTGCTGTTGGCCCTTATGCAGTTAATACAAGAATTGTTAAAGCTAAAGAGGGTGAAAACAAAGTAAGAATTTATCAAGTAAATACAGACAAAATAATTCATTCAACCTTTTATGTAAAAGATGGGATAGCAGAGGTGGAAGGTGATTATTCAATTGCTGGGGTTGCAGGAACTGGATCTAAAGTAAGATTAGATTATTTAGCTCCAGGAGGTTCAGGAACTGGAAAACTTCTTCCTACAGGAAATGTAGTTGATGAAATTGAAATAGAAGGGCACGGCAAAATAAAAGTGAGTATTGTGGATGCTGCAACCCCTTTGATTTATGTATTGGCAGAAGACCTAGGATTAACGTGTACAGAATCTCCAGACCAATTAGATTCAAAAACAAAAGAAATGGAAATAATACAAAAGATTAGAAGAAAATGTGCTTACATGATTGGTTTAAGTAAATCTGAAAACGAAGCTCCAATGAATACACCTAGAATTGGAATAGTGTCTGCACCAAAAGATTATCAAAGTTTAGACAAGTCAACAGTCTCAGCTGATAAATATGATATTTGTACCAGAATGTTTTCAATGGGAAAAACTCATAAAGCAATTATGGGAACGGCTTGTGTAAACATAGGAGTAGCAGCTGCAATTGAAGGAACATTGCCTTACCAAGTAAAAAGGAAAGGATCTAATGATCTGGAATTAAGAGTTGGAAATCCCTCGGGAATTATTGTTGCTGGAGCTGTGATTGATAAAAAAGATGGAAAATTTGAAGCTATATCTGCTGTTATGTATAGAACTTTTAGACCACTTATGATTGGGAAAGTACTAGTTTAGATTTTAAAGTCTAAGGCAACCATTAACTCTTCGATTAAAAATTCTTTATTTAACACAATATCTATTAATTGATGTACTTTTTTTACCTCAAAAGACTTCAATAACTCCTTTGCTTTATTGGCAATTTCTTCTTCACTCATAGGATTATCAGGTGTGCCTCTTACAGCCCTGGCATGATGGGACAGTTCAGTTGAATCGTTAAATATAATTTTTACTTTTGCTTGCCTTTCTGGTCTAGCAATAGCTAGTTCATCACTGGGTCTAGCTATAATTTTTTTTCTAAGTTTAATTACATCAATATCAGAAAATAATTTTTCATCATGTACTTCCTCATAACCAATTTTCTTTTTAACTAAATATAAAGCTGCAAGATGTTGTGCGCATATATTAGGAATACTTCGATCGTTTACGATATGAAAACGGTCTGAAGGAATATCAATGATTACCTCTTTAATATCTTTGTGATTAAAATTTTTCTTCTGCAAAATTGCTTCGATTGCATCCAAAATAGCTTGAATAGGGGAGCCTACGCACCATTTTTTAATAGAGGTATTATCAATTTCAAAAATGGTTCCAAGATCTTTAATAATAATTTCTGGTTTTGGTTTGTGTGCATAAGCTGCCAGTAAACCTCTTTCTCCCAAAAGTGGATCTACCACTGAAGTAAAATTTTCTTTTGCAAGTAGAGCAGAATAAATACCATTTCTTGTAGTCATTCCTGAAAATACAAAAGCTTTTTCAATATGCTCCTCATCCCTATTCCAGCATGCCAAACCTGAAGTTTGTTGAATAGTATAAGACAATAAGTAGTTGAATTGTTTTTGGTTAAGCTTAAGCAAAGATCCAGCAGCGACTGCCGATCCAAAAATAGTTCCAATACTATGAGTAGAAAAAATAGTAGTTTTAGGAGTTTGGTATCCCATACTCATGTTAATTCTAACGCCAATATCATAACCAAGAGCAATAGCTCTAAGCAATTCTTCACTAGTATTTTTCTCTTTTTCTGCAATTGCTAATGCAGCCGGAACAATCGCACAACCAGGATGAAACCTTCCATTAGTATGCGTGTCATCTGTTTCATCTGCATGAGCAGCCATACCGTTTGCTAAACCAGCATGAATGGCACTTACTTTTAAGTTAGTTCCAATTAAAGTTGATTCAGGGAATCCTCCCTGTGACTTTGCAAATTCAAAAGCTTTTTGTCCAGGTGGAAGCAATCTTCCTGTTAGAATAGCTACCAAAGTATCTAATAAATGAAATCTGGTATTTTTTTTAGTTTCAGTGGGAAGATTATTGTTGATAGCAGAAGATAAGTACTCAGTAAGCTTTTGTTGAATATCCATTAATTAAAAATACCCATTATTTTATTTTTATCTAAATTAATTTTATTCTCATCACATACTAAATTAAGCATTTTAACCTCATTTGAATTAATATTTTCTAATTTATCTATTAATTCTAAAAATCTTGAACACTCTTGATGCGAAACGAACCCATTTATCAGTGGCTTCATTTTATTGATATACTCGTTTCTACCAAAAGGGGTTGATCCGCTAGGATGAGCATTGGCAAAATCAAGCTGCTCTATGATTGTTTCTCCATTATTTAAAATAATTTCAGCTTTAGCTCCTTGTACTTTCTTTAAAGGATTTGTTTCATCATAATATCTTTGGTTGAACTCTGGATCTTCAAAAGTTTCAATTTTTTTCCATAATTGAACCGTTTCTGTTCTTGATTTTCTCTCATCGCTATAACTAGTTTCATGATGCCAAAAGCCATCTTCAAGTGCCACAGCAAATATATACATCGCTGAATGATCAAGGGTTTCTCTAGAGGCTTTTGGATCGTATTTTTCTGGATCATTACTCCCTGAGCCCATGACAATATGAGTATATTTTTTTGAATAAATATTTATTTTTTTAATTTCCTTTAAATCTTTAATTTTTTTTCTTACATTAAAAGCCAAATCAATAATAGAATTGCCATGATACCCTGCTGAATGTTCTTTGGTAAAAGTGGAAAGAATTCCTTCTCTTGGTTCATCAGTGGTTGGTAAATTAATTTCTATATTTTCATTTTCTTTATGAAGAAGTATTGGCACAATACCATAATCTCCTTCCCATACAGGACTTGGTCCTTTTTCACCTCTTAACGCTCTATCAATTGCATCAATTGCATTTCGTCCCATGAGTCCAGGTGCAAAAGCTTTCCAGCTTGATAGATCTCCCTTTCTTCCTTGTCTTGTAAAAATGGAAGTATGGGCACTGTATTGTATTGCTTGATAAATAGTTTCGGTATCAAGATTTAACATAGCTCCAATTCCAGCAGTGATAGCAGGACCTAAATGTCCAACATGATCTATTTTATTTGGATTTAAAGCAATCGACATTGAAAGTCTTAATTGTGTTTCATAGCTTGTTGCAATACCTCTAATGAGATCAGATCCTGTTAAATTTTTTTGCTGTGCCACTGCTAAAAGAGTAGGAATACAATCCCCAGGATGACACGTTTCTTTTGCCATAATGTTATCGTGAAAATCTAATTCTCTTACCGCCACAGCATTAGCCCAAGCCGCCCATTCGCAATGAAAAGTTTCTTCAGAACTTAATCCAAATAAAGTTGCCCCATCTTTTTTTCTATGAAACATTGCTTGAGCTCTTGCAGCGCAAACAGGATCTCTATTTATTGCAGCAA
>VTPF01000014.1 GCA_008638025.1 Pelagibacteraceae bacterium
TATTAAAAAATTAGCAAAACAAAGAAATTTTTATGCTTTTTATTTAAATAAAAAAAATAAAATTTTATTTTCTTATAATAAAAATTTTAACTTTTTAAACAAACTGATCAACCTTCCAATTGTAGAGTCTGATTCTAAAAACTATCAATTAGTTGCTAGAAAAATATTTACAAATGTTATTGTAGTAAAGCCTGTTATTTTTAAACTTGTCTACAAAATGTCAAATTTTGTTATGAATGTAAAAATTGTACAAATAAAAAATGCTACAATTGATAAAAGAAATTTTTTTTGGGTTCATAAAAGTGATATTAATAAATTTACTATTTCCGTATTGGCAAAAAAACTTTTAAAGTTAACAGGTGCGCATGAATAAAAAAATTTCAGTTGGAATAATTGGGGGTGGAATTGCCGGTCTTTCTTTTGCAAATTTTTTATGTAATAATAATTTATTTAAAATAAAAATTTTTGAAAAAAAAAATACCTTTAGACAAAATGCAAGTGGTATTCAACTTTCAAATAATGCTATCAAAATTTTAAAAACTATAAATTTTAACAACATTTCAGAAAAGAAAATTTCAATTATAAAAAACATTCATATTCAAGATTATAAATCTAACAAGTCGATCACTAATTTTTCATTAAATATTTTAAATAACAGTAGTGAATATATTTGTCTTGATAGAGATGTGTTGATAAATTTTTTATTAGATCGAATTAATGTAAATGTTGAAATTTCTCATAAAGAAGCCATTTCTATTAAAGATAATTCAATAAATTTTTTAGATAACAGTAATGAAATTTTTGATTATATCGTAGTAGCTGACGGTATTTTTTCTAAAATACGAAAAAGTTTACAAAATCTTGATTTTTTACAATCAGTCAATGCGATAGGATTTAAGGGCATAATTCAAAATCATAAAAAATTAAATATAGAGAATTTAGATTTATATTTAGGCGATCAAAAACATTTTATTTTTTATCCTATCAATTCATATGGAGATTTCAGTTTTACTTCAATTTTTGCATTACAAAATTCAATTTTGAATAAAGACTATGAAAATTTAGTGCTTGATAAGGATAGTTTATTGAGTTTATCAGCAGATGCTAACACAGACATAAAAGGCATCATCACATCTGCAAATAGCATTTATCAGTGGCCAATTTATAAGCACAAAAATATTTTTTTTGGAGAGAGGAAAATTTTCATAATTGGAGATGCTGCGCATGGCATGGTTCCATTTCAAGCCCAGGGAGCCGCACAGTCAGTAGAAGATGCCTTTTGTTTAGCAAAACTTTTTGAAAAAAGAATTTATGAAATTGATAAATTTTATAAATTTAGATCAAGCAGAATATCTATGATAAATGCAAGATCTAATCTTAATCTTTATGCTTATCATGTATCAAATTTGTTTTTAAAAAAAATAAGAAATTTTTTTATGAAAATAATTTGTAATAATAAATTACTTTGTAATTTATATTTCGGTAAGATTTATAACTATAAATTTAAAGATTTGATTTAGATCTAATTTTTTGCCTTAAATAATCTAATGGTTGTAATTTTCCTTCAATATTGAAATGCCAATACGACCAACCATTGCAAGAAGGGGATCCTTCTAGTTCTGCTCCAACTTTATGAATTGAGCCAGTTATATTTTTACAACCAATGCTTCCATCGGCCATAACTTTAGCCGTAAATTTCTTTTTTTGATCATACAAACTTAATCCAGGTTCTATTATTCCGCTTTCTACTAGCATTCCAAAAGGTATCCGTGTCTCATTTCTCTTTTTTTGAATAGTTTTTAAATATTCTTCAGTAATTGGTCTAATTTGTGAGATTCTTTTTGTTGCAACTTCTATATATTTTTTTTCTTTTTCTATTCCACAAAAGTTTCTTCCTAGTTTTTTTGCAACAGCTCCGGTTGTTCCCGTACCAAAGAAAGGATCTAAAATTAAATCATCTTTATTTGTCGTGGATAAAATTATTCTATAAAGTAGTGATTCTGGTTTTTGTGTATTATGAGCTTTTTCTCCATTTTTTTTACATCTTTCATTCCCACTACAAATAGCTAAATTCCAATCAGATCTTAGCTGCTTATCATCATTAAAACATTTTAAGGAATTGTAGTTAAATGTATATTTGGTTTTTGGCTCTTTAGCTGCCCATATTAAAGTTTCATGAGCATTTGTGAATCTTGTTCCTTTAAAATTTGGCATAGGATTTTTCTTATTCCAAATAATATCGTTTAGAATCCAAAAATTTAAATCTTGTATAATTTTTCCAACTCGAAAAATATTATGATAAGTTCCAATTACCCAGATACTGCCACTTTTTTTTAAAACCCTTCTGCACTCAGTTAGCCATTCAATGGTAAATTGATCATATTGAAGAAAAGAGGAGAATTGATCCCACTTATCATTAACTGCCGATACTTTACTATTGTCTGGTCTTTCAAGATTTTTATCCAATTGAAGATTGTAAGGAGGGTCTGCAAAAACTAAATCAAAAGTTTCATCAGGTATCTTTTTTAGTAGTTCAATTGAATTACCTTGAAAAATTTTGTTTTTGTAAGAATGTTTGTCTATTTTCATTTTCAACTTGAAGTAGAATTAACTTCAAAGATTAATCAAAGTCAAACAGCCAATGGTAATGTTTAGTAATGTTTTTATTTTTGTAACAACATGTTGTGTATGGGGGCAAAACTTTTTCTATGAGCAGGGGTAATACCGTATTCTTTTATAGCAAGAATATGTTTTTTAGTACCATAACCAGCATTTTTATCCCAGCCATAGTTTTGGTATTTTTCAGACATTAAAGTCATGTATCGATCTCTTACAACCTTAGCAATTATAGAAGCTGCTGCAATGGATGGATAAAGCTGATCGCCTTTTATAAATGTTTTAATATTTTCATTGTTTTTGTCATAGCTAAATTTTCCATCAATTAAAATAATTGCTTTTTTTTCCTTGAGACTTTCCACGGATCTTTTCATTGCTAGCAAAGAAGCTTGTAAAATATTTAATTTATCAATCTCAGATACAGTTGCAAAACCAATCGCACATTTTGAATTTATTATAATTTGATTAAATATGCTTTCTCTTTGTAAAGAAGATAATTTTTTTGAGTCATTTATTTTATCTAATGAAATATTATCGTTCAAAATTACTGCCGCCGCAGTAACTGGACCAGCTAAAGGTCCTCGACCAACTTCATCCACACCTATGATGATTGAGCCAAATTTTTTTTCTTTAGCTAGCGAAAACATTATTTAATATTTAAATCTTTAATTTTTTTTTCAAATAATTGTAAATCAAACCAGGCATTTTTTTTTTGATTAGGTTGTTGTATTAAAAAATTAGGATGAAAAGTACAAAGAGTAAAAATATTTTTATCATTGATTTTAAGATTAAGCCATTGTCCCCGATTATTAGAAATAGAAAATTCATTACCAAATAATATTTCCAAAGGAATTGATCCAAGTAATAAAATTATTTGGGGGTTGATAATAGAAATATGATTTATAATAGTTTTTTTTAAAAAAGATTTATATATAGAGTAAATACTTTTCGATTCTTTGTTATAAAAAGGTATTATATTTGTTAAATAGACATCTTCTTTATTAATTGAAATTGCTCTTAACATTTTATTTAACAATTCTCCAGATTCATCAGAAAATATATATTTATTAATGTGATCATTATGACTCGGCATGTCTCCTATAATCATTATTTTAGAATTTATTTTGTTATTAGATAGTAGCAGGTTATCTTTATGGTCTATAAACTTTGTTAAAATTTGGATAATGTTAGTAAAAAGTTTTTTTAATAATTCTTTTTTAGACAAATTATTTGTATTTGATAATTTTTTATAAATTAAACTATTATACAACCCGGATGAATGATAATATTCCTTAATATTTTCATTAAAATATTTTTTTAAATTTTTAGTAACCATGATCTGTAAGTTAAAAAATTATTTATTTGTTTTTTTATTTTTATTTATTAACATTCACACTTCTGTTCATGCATCTTTTTTTCAATCAAAAAATTCTTTAGAATCATTTGATTATATATCAAACTATCTTAAGGGCTCTCTATCAGTAAATCATAACAATTATCGGGAAGCTAATCTTTTTTTTTCAAAAACTAAAGATTTAGCTAAAAGTCATGATGGTTATGATTTTCGTTATATTTATTCCTTGGCAATGGAGGGCAAGATTGGTGAAGCTAATAAGTTAATTAGTGCCTTAGAACAAAAAGATAATTTTTTATTTCAATTAATTCAGGGAGTGTACTTAATTAAAAATAGAAACTATTTTCTAGCAAAAAAAGTCTTTATCTCGTCAAATAGGCAAAACCCATTGTTTGATGAGTTAAATAATTATATTAATTTATGGTTAGATATTTCTTATAACGATTTTAGTGAGCAAGAATTAAAATTAAAACAATTCAAGTCTTCTTTTAATAATATAAAACTTATTCAGACTCTATTAATTTATGATTATGTAGATAATCAAAAAAGTTACGACAAAATAAGTGATTTAATTTTAAAACAAACCACCCTTGGTCGGTATCATTTCTTTCATGCAATTCATTTAATAAAGAAACAAAAATACTCTGAGGCAGAAACAATTATACAAAAACAACTTATTTATAACCAGGCAGATTTATTGCTCAAACAAAGCTATGTTGAATTAAAAAATAAAAATTTTTCTTTCTTTACTCAAAAATACGATGCAAAAAACATTAGTCATGGTATTTCAGAATTATTATATTTATTTGCAAATTTATTACAGCAACAAAATCAAACAGATTTATCAAAGTTAATTGCATCATTGTCAGATTATTTAAATCCAGGCTTTGTTAGCAACAAATTATTAAACTTTGAAAACATTATTTTAAATACAGATATGCCTTTTGAAAGTGATTATGCTCAAACAATTGAAAATATAGGGACAGAATTTAGCTGGTATATTAATTTTAATAAATTGCTTCATTCAAATAATATAGAAAAAAAAGATATAATTAAAAACTTAGAAAAAACCATTTCCCAAAATAAATACTTTAGATTTTCAAAATTTTTGGATATGGCAAATTATTATAGAGGTAATAAAAATTTTGAACTTGCTTTAGATTACTATCTTAAAGCTGAAGCGATCGCATTACCAAAGGAAATGGATTGGAAAATTTATTATTATAAGGGTATTTGCTATGAAAGAATGGGTCAATTTGAAAAAGCAGATAAGCAGTTTCTTTTATCTTTAAAAATGTCCCCGGAACAATATGCTGTAATAAATTATTTAGCATATAGCTGGTTAGAAAGAGGTGTGAATTTACCCGAGTCAAAAAAAATGCTCGAGAAAGCAGTCCGCTTAAGCAAGTGGGAGCTGGGTTATATAATTGATTCTTTGGGCTGGGCTTATTATTTGCAAAATAATTTCAATGAAGCTGAAAAGTTGCTCCAGTTAGCTTACGAAAAATCGCCCCAAGAGTCAGAGGTTTACGATCATTACGCTGATGTTCTTTGGAAAAATAACAAAAAACTTCAAGCGCGCTATGTTTGGAAAAATGCAACAAGATTACCAAATATTGATAAAGAACGATTAAGTAATATTAATAAAAAATTAACTTATGGTATTCAATAAAATTTATAATTTATACTCTCCAGCAAAAATAAATTTTTACTTAAAGGTTATAAAAAAATTATTGAACGGATATCATGAGATTGAAAGTTTTGTATCGCAAATTAATATTATTGATCATATTAAAATTTCTGAAGTCAAAACTAACAAAACAACTGTAAAGTTTATAGGAAAATTTTCACAATCAATTAACAATTCAAGTAATTCCATAACTAGAATTATTTATTTTTTGAAAAAACAATATCCAAGTTTAAAAAATAAAAATTTTCGCGTTATTGTTTATAAGCATATACCGGCAGGATCTGGATTGGGTGGTGGCAGCTCAAATGCCATGACTATTTTTAAATTCTTAAAAAAAAAATTTAACTTAAAAGTTACAAAAAAAAATTTATTTAATATTTGCAATTTTATTGGCTCAGATTCTAGAATATTTATAGATAAATATCCAAAATTTGTTTATGGAATTGGAGATAAAGTGAGTGTTATTAAAAAAAAAATTAAACTAAATTTACTTTTGATTTATCCAAATAAACCCAATTTAACCGTCAATATTTATAAATCTAATAAAGTTTACAGTTGCATCGGAAATAACCTGTCTGCTAAAAAAAAAATAAATAAAAATATTTTTAATTTGTTTGATTTTAATAACGATCTTTTAGATGCGGCAAAAAAATCAAACCCAGCAATGAGAGAATTAATTAACTTTTTAGGGAAACAAAAAATTTGTGATCGTGTCCAAATGAGTGGCAGTGGTTCTTGTTGTTATGTCATTTGTAGAAGTAAGAAAAACCTTTTAAAATGTGAAAAATTAGTTAAAACTAAATATAGAAGTTATTGGACAGCAGTGACTAAAACTATTACATAACAGCATAAATTGGGGCTTAGCCAAGCGGTAAGGCAACGGGTTTTGATCCCGTCATCCCAGGTTCGATCCCTGGAGCCCCAGCCAACGATTAAATATGGCTAATAATCTTATAGCAATTCCCGAGGTTAAAAAAATTTATGAGTTGTTAAATCCAAAACCAGATTTGACGAGATTTGTTGGAGGTTGCGTAAGGGATATTATTTTAAATGATAAAATTGGTGACATAGATCTTGCAACAATTCTTAATCCTGAAGAAGTTATAATAAATTTACAATCAAATAAAATTGAGTTTAAAAAAGATGCAATTAATTTTGGAGTAGTAACCGCAATTATTAATAATATTTCATTTGAAATAACAACTTTGAGGCAAGATTTATTTCCTGATGGAAGATATGCTAAAATTGTATTTACCAAAGATTGGAAGATTGATGCGCAAAGACGTGATTTTACGATCAATGCAATTTATTGTGGATGGACAGATATAGATGAAAATACAATTAATTTTTGGGATCCTTATAATGGAAAGAAAGATTTAATTGAGGGAAAAATAAAATTTATTTCAGATCCAGAAATAAGTCTTCAAGAAGATTATGTGCGAGCTTTAAGGTATTTTCGTTTTTTTTATAAGTATTCTAGATTTCCACATGATTGCAATATTCTTGATAAAATTTTTAAATATAAAAAAAATATTAAAAATATTTCAAATAAAAGATTAGAAAAAGAAATAAAAAAAATTTTATTACTTAAGAATTCAAGAGATATTCTTCAAGATAAAAATGTATTGGATTTGTTTGTTTATATTTATCCAGGTTTTGACAAAGTGTTAAATTCTAGTTTGGGTAAGGTGGATTTTTAATACAAATAGTTAAACATATTTTACATCAATAATTTCGAAACTTTTTTCTCCCGATGGAGTTTCTATAGTAACGAAGTCATCTTTTTGTTTTCCAATAAAACCTTTACCGAGCGGGGACCTGTAGTAAATAAGTCCATTTTTCACATCTGCCTCATCCTTTCCAACTATTTTATAAGTATTTTTTTTTTCTGTATCTAGGTCTTTTACTACAATTGTGCTTGCAAAGATTACTTTAGTATTCGTTGCAATTTTTGTAATATCAATCACTTCAGCCATTGCGATTGAAGTTTCTAATTCTTGAATTCTTTTTTCGTTTAATCCTTGCTCTTCTTTTGCAGCATGATATTCAGCATTTTCTTTAAGGTCGCCATGTGATCTTGCTTCAGAGATAGCTGCTACTATTTTAGCTCTGGTGACATTTTTTCTCTCATCAAGCTCTAGTTTAATTTTTTCTAATCCTTGAATTGTAATTGGCTCTTTTTCCATAGAATTTATTATTACCATGATGCAAGTGGCGGTAAAGACATAAATATTGCATCAATATTTCCACCAGTTGCCAATCCAAATTTAGTGCCTCTATCAAATAAAAGATTAAACTCTACATAACGAGCTCTCTTCTCTAATTGCTTTATTTTTTCTTTTTCTGTCCATTTTTGAGACATTTTTTTTTGAATAATATTTTTTGCAATTTTTAAAAAAACTAGTCCAACGTCTTTAGTATATAAAAAATCTTTTTCCCAATTATTAGTATTTAAATAATCATAAAATATCCCTCCATCACCTCGCGCTTCATTTCTATGAGGTAAAAAAAAATACTGATCACAATTTAACTTATGAATTTTATAATATTTTTTATTATGTAAATCACATGTATTTTTTAGCTCATTGTGAAAATATTTTTTTTGTTTTTTATCTGGAATGCAAGGAGTTACATCCATGCCACCTCCAAACCAATGTTTGGATGTAGCGATGAACCTTGTGTTGAAGTGAAGAGAAGGAATATTGGGATTTTGAAAATGAGCGACCAAAGATATTCCCGAAGCCCAAAATTTTGAACTTTTTTCAGTTCCTGGTATTTTTTTTTTGAAATTTTTATCAAAAGTTCCGCTAACTTCAGAAATATTAACCCCAACCTTTTCAAAAATTTTTCCATTTCTTAAAATACATATTTCCCCACCACCTTCAGACTTTGATTTTGATTTTTTCCATTTGGTTTTGGAAAATTTTATTTTGCTATTAGATATTTTTTTTTCCAGCTTTTCAAATTCATCGCATATTTGATTTCTTAGACTTCTAAACCACTGCGATGCTAATTTTTTTTTTAAATTAATAGATTTCATTTTTTTATAAATTTATTTGTCTCAATGCCTCAGATGCTACTATAGCTACAGATGAGGTAATATTCAAAGATCTTGCATTATTTTTCATTGGTATGGTTAATTTGTTTTCTATAGTCTCATGAATTATTTTAGGGACACCCGAGCTTTCTCTGCCGAAAATTAAAGTATCATTTTTGTAATAAGAAAAAGTGGAGTAGTTTTTTGTTGATTTTGTGGTAAGTAAAATTAATCTCATATTTTTTTTATTTTCTAAAAAGTTTTCATAAGATTCATAAAATTTTAAATTACAATTTTCTAAGTAATCTAAATAGATTCTATCAAGTTTTTTTTTGTCAAAAAAATAGCCACAAGGTTTAATAATTTCTAAATTAATCCCCAGGCATGAGCAAATTCTTATTATTGCAGCTGTATTTTGTGCAATATCTGGTTGATAAAGGGCTATATTAATCATTTTTAATATTATTATGCGTCATCGTGGCTATCAACTATATTGATATTTTTTCATATATACAGGAAAGTCTATAATTAAAAAATGAGCGAAATTAAAAACAAAGACAAAACAACCAGAAGAGATTTTTTAACTACAGTAACTGCGACTGTTGGAGCTGTAGGAGTTGGTGCTGCAGTGTTGCCAGTTATAAGCCAAATGAATCCAGACTCGTCTGTAAAAGCATTGGCGTCAATTGAAGTTGATCTTTCAAAAGTCAAAGAAGGGCAGGAGATAACAGTTCTTTGGAGGGGCAAGCCTGTATTTATTAAAAGAAGAACTAAGGAAGAAATTCAAAAAGCACAACAAACCAATCTTAAAGATTTAAAAGATCCCCAAGAGGACAAGTTAAGAGTTAAAAAAGGGAAGGATGAGTGGTTAGTTGTTGTTGGGGTTTGTACACATTTAGGATGTGTACCTATAGGAGGCAAGGGAGACTACAATGGATGGTTCTGTCCTTGTCATGGATCTCACTATGACACCTCTGGAAGAATTAGAAAAGGACCAGCTCCTACAAATCTAGAAGTCCCTCAGTATGAATTTGTGAGCAATGATAAAATTAAAATAGGATAAATTATTTCTAATGAATGATCAAACTTCAAAAACATCAAAAGAACATTTTGAGCCAGTCCATACAAACAAAGTAGGGGGATCGCCTTTTACTGGTGTCACTGGATGGATAGATAATCGTCTTCCAATAATTAGAATGTTTAGGCATGAGTATTTAGATTTTCAGGTTCCTAAATCCCTAAGTTACTTTTGGAGTTTTGGAGGAATACTTACTATTTGTCTTGTGCTTTTAATTGTCACAGGAATTAGTTTAGGCATGCATTACAAGCCTGACGCAAATCAAGCATTTGATTCAGTAGAAAAAATTATGAGAGATGTAAATTTTGGATGGTTAATTCGATATGCGCATATGAATTTGGCTTCATTCTTTTTTATAGCGGTTTATTTGCATATTTTTAGAGGACTTTACTACGGATCTTATAAAGAACCACGAGAGCTGATGTGGTTGCTTGGAATAGTTATTTTCTTTTTAATGATGGCAACAGCATTTTTAGGTTATACGCTTCCTTGGGGACAGATGAGTTATTGGGGCGCAACCGTTATAACGAATTTATTTTCAGCAGTCCCACTAGTTGGTGATTTTATTGTTACTTGGCTGTGGGGTGACTATGCCGTAGGAGATGCAGCCCTAAATCGTTTTTATGTATTGCATTGGTTAATTGCTTTTTTAATTGTTGGAGTAGTTGTTTTTCATGTTATAGCCCTTCACATTGTTGGGTCTAATAACCCTTCAGGTATTGAGCCAAAAGATACAAGAGATACTGTTTCCTTTTCTCCATTCACAACCAGTAAGGATTTATTAGCAATGTTGGTTTTTTTGTTAATATTTGTTGCAGTTATGATGTACGCACCAAATTATTTGGGTCACCCTGATAATTATATACCTGCAAATCCTATGGTTACTCCAGCACATATAGTTCCTGAATGGTATTTTTTGCCATTTTATGCAATTTTAAGAAGTATCCCAGATAAACTCATGGGTGTAATTGCAATGGTAAGCAGTATAGCTGTGCTGGGATTATTGCCATGGTTAGATTTTAGCAAGGTTAGGTCAAGCGTATTTAGACCAATTTGGAAACAATGTATTTTTCTATTTGTTTTAGATTTTTTTGTGCTTATGTACATTGGTGGAGCACCAGCCGAGGGAATCTATTTAGTAATCGCTAGAATTGGAACTGCTTTTTGTTTTGCTTTCTTTTTCATTTTAGCTCCTTTAGTTTCTATTATTGAAAAACCTTTGCCAATGCCAACTAGTATTCATGAATTTGAAGAATGGAAAAAACAAGGAAAAATAAAAACAATAAAATTATTTAATAAATAAAAATTATGAAATCTAGTCTTTTTAAATCAAGTTATTTATTTATAATTTTGTTTTTGTTTTCTTTTTCAAATATTTCTTTTTCTAAGGAAACTAATGTCGAGCTACTAAAACCAAGCTGGTCATTTGATGGTTTTTTTGGAAAGTTTGATAGAGCTTCATTACAAAGAGGATATCAGGTATATAAAGAAGTTTGTGCATCATGCCACTCCATGAAACAACTTAGCTATAGAAACCTTGGAGAGCAAGGAGGTCCTGAATTTACAGAGGCAGAAGTTAAAGCTATAGCATCACAATACGAAGTTCTTGATGGACCTAATGCTGAAGGAGAAATGTTTACTAGAAAAGGAAAGCCATCAGATAAATTTAAAAGTCCTTATTTAAATGAAAATGCATCTAGGGCGGCAAATGGTGGAGCTTATCCTCCGGACATGTCTGTTCTAGTCAAAGCTAGACCGGGAGGATCAGACTATATTTATTCTCTATTAATGGGTTATGAGGAAAAAGTTCCAGATAATATTAAATTAGAGGATGGTGTTTATTATAATAAATATATGCCAGGAAATAAAATTAGAATGGCAAAACCACTAAGCGAAGGTTCAGTTAGTTACACAGATGGAACCAAGGCAACTCAGGAACAGCTTTCAAAAGATGTTGTAGCATTTTTAACATGGGCAGCGGAACCCCATTTAGAAGCTAGAAAAAAATTAGGATTTAAATCAGTTGTGTACTTATTGATTTTAACTATTTTAGTTTACTTTGTGAAAAAGAAAATCTGGTTACGTGTTGAACCTAAAGTGTAAAATATCTCCATCTTTTACTAAATAGTCTTTTCCTTCAATTCTTAGTTTGCCTTTTTCTCTTGCTCCAGCCTCTCCATTACAAGCGATGAAATCTTCATAACTGATTGTCTCTGCTTTGATAAAGCCTTTTTTAAAATCAGTATGAATGACTTCAGCAGCATCAGGAGCTTTGCACACACTTGGTATTGTCCACGCTCTAGTTTCTTCAGGGCCAGCAGTGAAATAGGTACTTAGATTTAATGCTTTGTAACTAGATTTTATTACTCTATCAAGGCCAGTTTCAACAATATTTAGTTCTTTCATGAATTCTGTAGCCTCGCCTTCGCTAAGCTCGGTAATCTGCTGCTCGATTTCAGCAGAAATATTTACTACTTCTTCATTATTAAATTTTTCCTTAACCATTTCAGTATATTTATTTCCTGAAGAAATGCTTTCTTCACCAGTGTTGCATACTAAAATTTTTGGTTTTAATGTTAGAATCGAAGCGCTATTGATTACCTTTGAATCGAAATCTTTTCTTAAGGAGTATGGATTTTGACCTTTTTGTAAAAATTCATAGCATTTTTCAACTAACTTTGTTTGCTCTTCGCTCTCTGTAATATTTTTATTTTTTTTTCCTATTCTTTTTTCTAAAGATTCTAAATCAGCAAGCATTAATTCTGTTTCAATAATTTCAAAATCTCTAATTGGATCAACAGTTTTATTAACATTCTGTATTTCATCTGACTCAAAGCATCTTAGTAAATGAACAATTGCGTCTACTTCTCTTATATGAGAAAGAAATTTGTTACCTAATCCCTCACCTTTAGAAGCTCCAGCTACCAAACCTGCAATATCAACAAAGGTAATTAATGTTGGTATAATTTTTTTTGATTTTGCAATTTTACTTATTTTATCTATTCTTTCATCTGGAACAGCCACAACACCAATATTTGGTTCAATCGTACAAAAAGGAAAATTAGCTGCTTCTGCATTTTTAGATTTCGTTAAAGCATTAAACATTG
>VTPF01000114.1 GCA_008638025.1 Pelagibacteraceae bacterium
TCCCTTTTTTCCAATCTATTAAAAGTAACCTTGGATATTATTTTTTTTAACTTGGTTTGTTGTTTATTTCTCAAATAAATAACAGTCAGTACGCTATGCTTTCTACCTGAAAAAAAACTTAGAAAATTATTAGCTTCTTGTATATTTTTAGGTTTTCCAAAAATTTTATTGCTACAAAACACAATCGTGTCAGCTGACAAAACTGTTTTTTCCGGATATTGCTGATAAATAAAATCACCTTTTGCCCTAGCTATTCTTTCACAGTAATGGATTGGCTTTTCTTTTTTTTTAATTGTCTCATCAATATTAGCCGGTTGTACTATCTCGGGAGTAATGTGAATGTTTTTTAAAAGTTCTAATCTTCTTGGTGAAGCGCTTGCTAAAACCAATCCATTAATGATTTTAGACATTTACTTTAGACGGAACGTAATTCTACCTTTGGTTAAATCATACGGAGTAACTTCAACCAAAACCTTATCACCTGTAAGCACCCTAATTCTATTTTTTCTTAATTTTCCAGAACTATGAGCTAATATTTCGTGATTATTTTCTAGCTTTACTCTAAAAGTTGCATTTGGCAGCAGTTCAGTGACTACTCCATTGAATTCTAACATTTCTTCTTTAGCCATAATTTATTTACTAGTTGTTGATACGTTTCATAATCGAAAGAGCATGAGCTTGCAACCCTTCATAATTTGCAAGATCTGCAGCTGGTTGACCAATTTTTTTTATTCCCGATCTTGAACATTTGATAATTGAAGTTTTTTTATAAAAATCAGCTACAGATAATCCCGAAGAAAACCTAGCAGTTCCAGAAGTTGGCAATACATGATTTGGGCCAGCAATATAATCTCCGATTGCTTCTGGGCTATAATCTCCTAAAAAAATTGATCCCGCATTGATAATTTTTTTTTCTAATATATCGCAGTTTTTTACTTTAATTTCTAAATGTTCTGGTGCAATTTGATTTACAATATTAATTATTTCACTATCGTTTTTACAAACAATAATTCCACCAAAATTATTTATACTTTTTTGAGCAATTTTTTTTCTTGGTAAGCTGTTAATAATTTTTTTAATCTCTAATTCAACTTTTTTTGCAAAAGTTGAGCTTTTTGTAACTAAAATACTTTGTGACAATTCATCATGTTCGGCTTGCGACAATAAATCAACTGCTGTCCAAGATGGATTGTTTTCTGGTCCTGCTACAACTGTAATCTCTGATGGTCCTGCAATCATATCAATCCCAACCTGACCAAAGACCTCCTTTTTGGCTGCAGCAACAAAAATATTTCCAGGACCAACAATCTTATCAACCTTTTCAATACTTTCGGTACCGTAAGCTAAGGCGGCAATTGCCTGTGCGCCGCCTACTCTAAAAATTTTTTTAATACCACAAACTTTTGCTGCATAAATTACTCCTGCATTTAATTCATTATTAGGTGTTGGAACTACTGCGCAGATATTTTTTACTCCAGCAACAATTGCAGGAATTGAGTTCATAATTACGGTACTTGGATAACTAGCTTTTCCGCCAGGAATATAAATTCCTATCTTGTTAATTGGGGTGTACTTATAACCAAGCTCATTACCTAAATTATCTTTAAATTTAAATGAATTATTAATTTGTTTTTTATGAAAATTTTTTATTCTTTTAAATGCTAAATTGATTGCCTTTTTAATTTTTGGGTCAAGTTTTTTAACTACAGAGTTAATTTCGTTATTAGAAATTTTAATATTTTTTTTATTTAGTAAAATGTTATCAAATTTTTTAGAATACTGAATTAAAGCTTTATCACCATTTTTTTTTACATTATTGATAATTTTAAAAACAATGGATTTGTTAATTTCAGATTGCTGACGCTTAGAATTTAAAACTTTTATAAAATCTTTTTGAAAGCTATTTTTATTTGTATTTAATATATATTTCATTAAATTTTATGTTTTGGTTTATATTTAGTTGTCCAGCTATCAGAAAAATCTTCTAGTGTAGAGTCTATAAATTCTGCTTCCATTGAAATTACGCCATCTCCTGAAAATATTAATTTTAAGTTATAATTATCATTCTTTAACTTATTAACTTCCAAGGCCAAAAACTCTAATATTCTAGATTTATTTTTAACATTAATATTTTTTGATTTTACTTTCAAAATACTTTTAAAAACAAGAGCTGATTTTATTCTTCTATTTTCTCTAAAAACTCCGTGTTCGGCATCTTCCCACATAAATCTATTAAAAATGCAGAGTAATGTTTTATTTTTTTTTAAAAATTTTATATCTTGGGTTAAAATTACACCATCTTGCAAATATGCAGAAAAAATCTTTAAATCTTTTTCATCATTGGCTAATAATTTTAATTGAGATATCTGGCTAGTCATGTTCAATTGAAACCTGGGCACCGCAAGCTTTTAATTTACCTATTAAATTCTCATATCCTCTTTCTAAATGATAAATTCTATTAACGGTGGTTTTTCCTTTTGCGGCTAATCCAGCTAAAACTAAGGAAACGGACGCGCGCAAATCAGTGGCCATAACCTCTGCTCCAGTCAAGTTTGCTACTCCAAAAATATTAGCATTCTTGTTTTTTATTTTAATATTTGCTCCCATCCTTTTTAGTTCAGAAACATGTAAAAATCTATTTTCAAAAACAGATTCATTAATTGTTGATTTAGATTTTGCCAAACATAATAAGCTCATCAATTGAGCCTGCATATCTGTAGGAAATCCTGGATAAGGAGATGTTTTTATACTTA
>VTPF01000115.1 GCA_008638025.1 Pelagibacteraceae bacterium
TCGCAACATCATGCACGACTTGATCATAAGCACGTTGTAAGAAAGTAGAATAAATAGCAGCATAAGGTTTATATCCTTCACTTGCTAAACCTGCTGCAAAAGTAACTGCGTGTTGTTCTGCAATGCCCACATCAAAAGTTCGTTTGGGAAACTGCTTTTGAAATATATTAACTCCTGTTCCTGATGGCATCGCACCAGTAATGGCAACAATCTTAGAATCTCTTTGTGCATGTGCTGTTAATGTTTCGCCAAAGACATTAGTATAAGAAGGTTTGTTAGATGAGCTTTTAGTTTGTTCACCAGTGATTACATTAAATTTACTAACGCCATGATATTTGTCCTTGGATTCTTCTGCGGGTTGGTATCCTTTTCCTTTCTGGGTAATCGCATGAATTAAAAAAGGTCCTTCGTGCGTTGAGTTTCGTACGTTTTTTAAAACAGGCAACAATTGTTTAAAATCATGTCCGTCTACAGAACCTACATAGAAAAAACCCA
Organism: Pelagibacteraceae bacterium; assembly: GCA_008638025.1. GTDB lineage: Bacteria > Pseudomonadota > Alphaproteobacteria > Pelagibacterales > Pelagibacteraceae > IMCC9063. The sequence goes on from VTPF01000115.1 coordinate 496, forward strand.
TTTCTTCAAATAAAGTTCCTCCTACCGCCCAACCTTTTAAATATTCCTCAGCTTGTCCTAAACGTTTTCCAAATCTATTGGGTAATTTACTCATTATTTTTTTAAGTAAATTTCTAAGTCCGATATATTTTTTACCAGATAAAATTTTTGCAAGATAAGAGCTCATGGCTCCAACCGGTGGTGCAATCGACATTTCATTGTCATTTAAAATAACAATTAATCTAGAATCCATCGCGCCTGCATTATTCATTGCTTCATAAGCCATTCCAGCGCTCATTGCTCCATCACCAATAACGGAGATAATATTATTTTTCTTACCCTCTAAATCTCTAGCAACCGCCATTCCTAAACCTGCGGATATAGAAGTAGAGCTATGTGCTGCGCCAAATGGATCATAAGGACTTTCAGCTCTCTTGGTAAAACCTGATAAACCACCACCTTGTCGTAACGTTCTAATTTTATTTCGTCTGCCAGTTAAAATTTTATGCGGATAAGATTGATGTCCCACATCCCAAATTAATCGATCATTCGGAGTATCAAACAAATAATGAATAGCGATGGTAAGTTCCACCACACCTAAACCAGCACCCAAATGCCCTCCGGTGATAGAGACAGCATCAATCAACTCTTGCCTTAACTCTTTTGCAAGTTGAGGTAGCTGATCTACAGTTAGCTTTTTTAGATCAGAAGGATAGTGAACTTGATCTAATAAAGGTGTTGTTGACATTAATGATCCCTTTTTAAAATATATTCAGCAGAAGATACCAGTCTATCTGCTTTCGATCCATATTTTTTTAGGGAGTTTTTTATTTTGTTTAACAAATCTTTTGCTAAAGCATTGGTTGTCTCTAACCCCAGTGTGGATAATAAAGTAGCTTTTCCTTTTTGATTATCTTGTTTTGAAGGTTTACCTAATTTATTTTGATCGCCGTACTCATCTAGCAAATCATCAGCAATCTGAAATAACAATCCAATATCCAATCCAATTTTTTTTAACTCTGCTCGATCACTATGTTGCTTAGCAACGATCGCAGCTGACTCAACACAAAATCCCATTAACTCTCCTGTTTTTTTATTCTGCATATCAATGACTGCTTGTTGGGTTTGTGGTTTTCCTTCAAAGGATAAATCAAAAAATTGTCCTCCAGCGATTCCTAAATGTCCTGAGCAAGAGGAAAGCGCAAACACCAAATCGCTTTTAATTGACTTGTCTACATCTAAATAACTGCTGGTTAAAATTTCAAAAGCAATGGTCAAAAGAGAATTTCCTGCCAAGATGGCTGTCGACTCTCCAAATTTTTTATGAGTACTTTCTTTTCCTCTTCTTAAATCATCATTATCCATGGCTGGGAGATCATCGTGGATCAAAGAGTAACTATGCACGCATTCAATAGCAGCCGCGATAACTAAAGCATCTTTTTCTTTTAAATTAAATAGATCAAAAGCAGATACCGTTAAAAAAGATCTTATTTTTTTCCCTCCAGCAAATAAGCCGTAGGCCATTGCATCATATAAATCATTCTTTTGCTTTTGCTTCGAAAAATAATCTTGCAAAAGCTGGTCAGTTTTATCTGCAACAGATTTGATATCCGTAGCTAGTGTAGACATATTCTCTACTCCCTTACGAAATCTTTTTTACTTATGTTGCCGTCTTTATCGATGGATACCTGCTCCACCTTCATGGTTGCTTCTTTCAACTTAGCTTCACAATGTTTTTTTAACTGAATACCCCTAGTATATTCGTTAATCGATTCTTCTAATTGCACACTTCCATCTTCTAATTTAGAGACAATTTGCTCTAATTGCTCTAAAGCTTGTTCAAAAGATAGCTTTTCTATATCAGCTGGAATATTGTTTTTTTTCATCAAAAGCATAATAAATATTTAACAATGAAATTCTATTCAAATATCTGTTCGGCGAATAAAAAAAATTTAATAAAAGCGGCAAAACTTATTAAATCAGGTAAAGTCATAGCCATTCCAACGGAAACGGTTTACGGTTTAGCTGGAAATGCCTACCGAAAAGATGCTGTTAACAAAATTTATAAATTAAAAAAAAGACCTAAAAACAATCCTTTGATAGTTCATTTTCCCAACATAAAGGCTATCGAACAGGAAGCGAAAGTGTCTGTGGAAGTAAAAAAGCTGATCACAAAATTTTCACCAGGTCCAATCACCTATATACTGCCTGTTAAAAGCAATTCTCAAATATGCAAATTGGTATTAAACAAAAATAGACAAATAGCATGCCG
>VTPF01000116.1 GCA_008638025.1 Pelagibacteraceae bacterium
ATGGCACGCAGGTTGGTTAGCTTTAAGTTTTTTGAATAATCCAGACAATGCAATTAAGCACTTTAAAATTATGTATGATTCAGTTGGTTACCCTATTAGCAAATCTAGAGGGGCTTATTGGTTAGGTAGAGCGTATGAAAAAACAAACAATAAAATAGAGTCAGAGAAATGGTACTCAATTGCAAGTTCTTATAACACAACCTTTTACGGTCAATTAGCGGCAACAAAAATAAATAAAAAAACAATTCAAATTAAAAATGACTATTTATTAGATAATACTAACTACGAAAAATTTATAAAGAGTGAGATCTCTATGGCTATTATTCTGCTTGCTGAACTTGGTCAAAGCTCACATGCAAAGGATATGTTAAAACACTTCGGAATTGAAAAATCTCCAATAAATTTAAGGATATACTCTGGAACATTGGCTCAAAAAATTAATAGATTAGACTATGCAATTCAAATTGCAAAACAAGCATCTTATGAAGGAATAAATTTACTAGAATTAAACTATCCCATTATTGAAACTCCAAAAATAGTCTCGGGCAAAGAAATATTAAACCAAGAATATATTCTAGCACTAATAAGACAGGAAAGTGAGTTTGATGCTTCAGCTAATAGTTATGTAGGAGCCAGAGGTTTAATGCAGATTATGCCTGCTACCGGAAAATTATTAAGTAAAAGCCTTAAATTAAATTATAGTTCTGAACGTCTTACGGAAGATGAATTTTACAATCTTCAGCTTGGTTCTTTTTATATAACAGATTTGTATAATAATTTTGAAAATAATATTTATATGGCACTAGCAGGATACAATGCTGGTCCACACAGAGTAAATAGATGGATTAAAAGATTTGGTGACCCAAGAAAAAAAGAAATAGATCCAGTTGATTTTATTGAACACATACCATTTGAAGAAACTAGAAATTATGTTCAAAGAGTTATGGAAAATATCAATGTATATAAATTTATATTACAAAAAAAATCTACCTCCAATAATCTTGAACAATTGTTATACAGGCCAGGAAAAATATAATTTTTAACTATCTAAGCTTTTTTTATAACTTTTATCTTTTAAAATTTTTCTACTATTTTCAAATTTTTTTAAATGTTTAATTGATTTTTCATTAACCCTTTTTCGCCAAAGTCTAAAAGAACTTGGCTTTAAAGATGATCGCATAATTTTTATTACCTCACCTTCAGATTTTGCTGTAGTTCTTTTAATATCATCAAAAGTAATTCTATCTGCCCAGGCGGCCCAAATAATCCAGTCTTTACTTAATTTATTTTGAGGTTCTGGATTTGTGCTTTTGGTTATTGGTCTATTTGATTTTTTAGACATTCATCGATTGTAAAAAATTCAACATAGTTCCTGAATCACTTACATCAAACTTTCCATCTTCATCTTTAAAAATTTTAATAATTTTTTTATTATCTACATACATAGAATAACGAAAAGATCTTGGACCCATACCTGAAGCTGAACGATCTGAAATCATATTCATAGCTTTTGTAAAATCTCCATTACCATCTGGGATAAACTTAACCTTAGAAATTTTTTGATCTCTTTTCCAAACTTCAATAACATATGGATCATTCATTGATAGACAGTAAATTTCATCAATACCAATTTTTTTAAATTCTTCATATTTATCCTCATAACTGGGCAAGTGGTAACTTGTACAAGTTGGTGTAAAAGCGCCAGGTAATGCAAATAAAACAATTTTTTTATTTGCAAAGTAAAAATCGCTATTTAAAGTTTGAAATTTTCCATCAGTTCTAACTATAAAATTAACATCAGGTATATTATTTGTCATATGTAGAATGTTCCTTATCTTTTGTTTTATTAAATTGCCTCATAGCAAATCTTTTTTTTTGCTCTTCACTAGATTTATCATAACAGTAAGGGCAAGCAATACCCTCTATGAATTGTTCAGATTGTTTATCATTATTGTTAATTGGCATGCGACAGCCATAACACATACTATAACTTCCGGGATTTGATTTATGCTTAACGGCAACTCTTTTATCAAAAACATAACATTCACCTTTCCATAAACTTTTTTCCTCAGGAATATTATTTATATAGTTTAAAATTCCTCCTTGTAGTTGATAAACTTCTTCAACCCCTTTATCTTTTAGATAATCTGAAGCTTTTTCGCATCTAATTCCTCCAGTGCAAAAAATAGCTAATTTTTTTTTATTTTTTTTTATAAATTTATCAAAATATCCTTGGAATTCTCTAAAATTATTAACATTGGGATTAATTGCGCCATCGAAAGTTCCAATTTTATGTTCAAAAGGTTTTCTTATATCAATAACAACAACATCATCTTTCTGAATGAATTTATTCCAATCTTGGGGAAATATGTGCTTGCCCTTTCTAGTAATTATTTTTTTTTCTATAGGAACAACTTCTTTTTTAATTTTAACTTTGGGTCTTTCAAATGGGATTGAATTAGTTTCTGATATATTGCTAACATCAAAATCATTAAAAGAAAAAATATTATAAATAAAATTATTAAATTCATTTATGAATCCATATTTTCCAGAAATAGTACCATTAATCCCCTCGGGAGATAAAATAATTGTGCCTTTTAAACGATTATCAATTAAATATTTTTTAATTATTAATTGAAACTTTTCAAGATTGTTCAAATGAACAAATTTATAAAAGCTAATTATCTCAAAATTTTCTTCTTCTGGCATAATGTCAT
>VTPF01000015.1 GCA_008638025.1 Pelagibacteraceae bacterium
AAATTATTCAATTACACCTAATGAAATATAATAACGCAGAAATTTTTATAAACGGACCTGATGGTAAGTTAGAAGCCAAATATATTCAAAGCAAAAAGGACAATGCTCCGATTGCTTTAATTTTGCATCCTCATCCAGAATATGGTGGAACGATGAATAATAGAGTTACTTACAATGCGTTTCATGCTTTTTTACAAAATGAATTTTCAGTCTGTAGATTTAATTTCAGAGGAGTGGGGAAAAGCGAAGGAAAATTTGATAATGGACTTGGAGAGTTATCAGACGCTGCTGCAGCACTTGATTTCATTCAAAGAAACAATCCAAACTCAAATGAAAGCTGGGTTGTTGGTTTTTCTTTTGGTTCTTTAATTTGTATGCAGCTATTAATGCGCAGACCAGAAATTTTTAGATTTGTTTCAATCTCACCTCAACCAAATATTTTTGATTTTAATTTTTTAGCTCCCTGTCCAACTTCAGGATTGGTAATTCATGGTAATCAAGATCAATTAGTTTCTGAAGATTCAATGAAAACATTAAAATCCAAATTAACAAATCAAAAAAAAATTTCAGTTGATTTTATTGAAATAAAAGGTGCAGATCATTTCTTTTTGAATAAAGATAAAGAATTAATCAAATCTTTGGACACCTATATTAAAAAAGAATCTAGATTTTTTTAAATTTTATAAATATCCCCACCAGATATACTTTTGCAAACACCGGTTGTTTGGGGGAAACTTATAGTTTTTTTTAACAATGATCTTACTGCTATATAAGCAAAAGCCTGGGACTCAACAAAATCACCATCAATTTTTTTTTTATCAAAATTAATAATATCCACTTTTGTATTATTTTTAATTATACGCATTAAAAATAAGTTTTTTCTGCCTCCACCACTTACAAAAACTTTTTTAATCTTTTTAAATTTTTCAATTGTTTTAACAATTAAAATTCCAGATATATAAGATAGAGTAGCTGCACCATCATAAGTAGAAAAACCTCTTAATTCAGAAATATTAAAATCAGAGGTATCGTAAGAAATATTTTTTTTATTAAAATAATCAAATCTATCTAAAAAATTATTAACATAATTAAAATTAACAGTTCCCTTGAGAGCAATCTTGCCGTCTTTATCAAAATTTTTATTAGTATTTATCTTTATCCACTTGTCTAATAGACAATTGCCTGGACCTATGTCGCTAGCGTATATTTTGCTTTTATTAACATAAGTGAAATTAGAAATTCCTCCAATATTTAAAAACAAACAAGGATACCTCTCCTTAAATTTTTTAAATAAAAGCTTATGATAAATTGGAACTAACGGAGCGCCCTCACCTCCGTTCATAATATCATTTTTTCTAAAATTAAAAACAACACTTGCCTGAAGTGATTGTCTAAGCAATAAGGGATCTCCCAATTGTATGCTAATTTTTTTTTTAGAATTGTGAAATACAGTGACACCGTGAAAACCTACAATATCAATTTTTTTATTATAACTTTTGATTAATTGGGTTGCAGCCTCAATATGTAAAATAGTTATTATTCTATTAAGTTTTTTATATAGATCTGAATTAATTAAAGAGCTTGCATTGAGTTGATTAAATTTTTGCTTTAGTTCTTCAAGTTGGTCCTTAATTTTTTGACTATAAGGCTTATAAAAGTCTCTTTTCAAAGTTATAAATTCATTTCCATCTGTTTCAATTATGGATAGATCAATACCATCAAAAGAAGTTCCACTCATCATACCTAAAGCTGTATATTTTTTCTTCATTTTAAATATTTTAAAATAGTTTAATTTTGTATAATAATCCAATAAACACACCTTTATAAATGAATAAAAATCTTTTAACAGAATTTAAAAATCGAGGTTATTTTTTTCAGTGCACTAATGAAAAAAACCTGGAGAATTTACTTCAAGAAAAAAAAATATCTTTTTATATCGGGTTTGATTGCACAGCCTCTAGTTTGCATGTTGGAAGTCTAATTCAAATAATGTGTTTAAGAATGTTTCAAAAACATGGTCATACACCAATTGTTTTATTAGGAGGTGGAACAACTATGGTTGGGGACCCTTCTGGAAAAGAAGAGTCTAGAAAAATTTTATCAGAAGATGAAATTGATAATAATATCAAAAAAATTAAAAAAATTTTTACGAAATTTCTTGATCATAAAGGGAAAAATAAAGTTATTTATGTTGATAATAAAAAATGGCTTGCAAAACTTAATTACATAAAATTTTTAAGAGACTATGGAAAGCACTTTTCAATTAATAAAATGCTTACATTTGATAGTGTTAAATTAAGATTAGATCGTGAACAATCGTTAAGTTTTCTTGAATTTAATTATATGATTTTGCAAGCTTATGATTATTTAGAACTTTCTAAAAAAAATAATTGCATTTTACAAATTGGAGGGTCTGATCAATGGGGAAATATCATTAATGGTGTAGAACTTATTAGAAAAGAAAGACAGCAAGAAGTTTTTGGACTCACGACCCCCTTAATAACTACCGCACAAGGTTCAAAAATGGGAAAAACTGAAAAAGGCGCTATCTGGCTAGATGACAAACTTCTTAGTAGTTATGATTATTGGCAATTTTGGAGAAATACAGATGACAGAGATGTCGTCAAATATTTAAACTTATTTACCGAATTAAATACTGAAGAAATCAATAAATACAAAAGCTACTCTGGAAATAAAATCAATGAACTAAAAATCTTACTTGCAAATGAAGCAACCAAATTACTACATGGTGAAAAAGCTGCCAAAAGAGCCGAGACTACTTCTATTGCAACTTTTAACGAAGGTTTAGCTGGTGATGATTTGCCAAGTAAAGAATTAAAAAAACAAAATATAGAAAAAAAAATATTTTTTAAAGATTTGGTTCTAGAAATCAAATTTGCCACCTCTGGTAGTGACTTTAAAAGAAATTTAATTAATAATGCCTATAGAATAAATAATATAATTGAAAACAATGAGTCTAGAATTATTTCTCACCTAGATATAATCAATGATCAAATCAAAATTTCATTTGGCAAAAAAAGACACTTTGTTATAAAAGTTACTTGACGTCTCTTTTGAATAAATCAAAAAATCTCTGAACAAATCTAGGAGTCAAAGTTCTTATAGGATTTACTGTTGTCTTCAAAGCGTTAGGCTGGCCTTTGATTTTAAAACTAGCACCAAAAATTCCATCTCCCTGCTTTCCAGTAATTACTTTACCAACTAAAGGAATTTGTCTTATAATATCGTTTACTAGATAAGCAGGAACTAAATTTCCACTAATACTGACAAAACCATCTTTATTAATTTGACCTTCAAGAGTATAACCAAGTGAGTCTCCGGTTCCATAAGCATCTTTAATGTTTAAAATCCCATCTTTTTTTTCAAATTCCAAATAAGACTTTTTAAAAAGCACTCCTTTTCCACTTAAAATATCAATGATACCCGTAAAAGAAGTGAGGGACAAAAGTTCAGCTAAAACTGGCATTTCTTTAACGTAATAATTTGAAAGAGTTACTTTGGATATACTATGTCCCAAATTAAACTGCTCTGACTCAAAAACTAATTTTCCATTTGTAAAACCTTTTGCAAAATTCAAACCTAATAAAAATGGAATAGATCTTTCAGAAATTAATTTTGTTTCTAGATTATTTTTTTGATTTCTAAAAATTTGAAAAGAAGCGGTTTCATTATTCGAAAAAGAACCAAATGCATTTAAATTTTCATATTCACTTTTTATAATTTTTCCAGATAACACAAAATCTTTTAATTCATCATTACCCAAGTAAACTTTTTTTATTTTTGCATTAATTTCAGCATTAAAAAAATTTGAAGTAATTTTTGTACTTTTTTTATTATCAGACAAAGATTTAATAAATTCCGTTAAATCTATAGAACTGCCATTTAAATTTACCAAGTTTTTAGATTTAATTAAATTAAAAGAATTTTTAGGTGTATTTACTTTTATTTCTTTAAAATTTTCAATTTTATAATCTTGATTTAATTCTAGACTATCTAATTTAATTTCTGAGTCTGAACTTTTATAAAAAACATTAGAAATGATAAATTTATCTTTAATATTCTCTATTATTAAATTTAATTGACCACTACTACCCTTCTCTTTTTTATAATTAATATTTTGAAGGTATATAGATGATTTTTCTAAATTTAAATTTATATCAAAACTATTGTATCCTTTTTTATTATTTACATTAACTTTAAAATCAATAATTCCAGTTAAAGTTTTTATTTTTTGCAAAGCTTCAATTTCATTTGAATTGATGGTTCCAACAAAACTGCTCATAAAATAATTAGAATCTAGATTTTTAGAAAAAGAATATTCAATTGGCTTGTTATTAACTACAAAAGATCCTTTTGAAATGAAATTTTTATCAACTAAATTTGAAGTAGAGTTAAATTTAGTAATTATAAATTTTTCTTTATCTTTATCTTTGGAAGTGTTTAAAAAATACTCAAAACTATTTTCTATGGTATTAATTTCACTATTACTTTTAATTTTTTTAATAGATAAATCATTGTTAAGCAGAAGATCTAATGCAATATCAATTTTTAAGTTTCCTTTTAAATTATCAATTCCCTTTGGTAAAAAAGAAGAAGATAAATTTTTAAACTCCTTAAGCTTGGTTAAGTAATTAATTTCACCATCAATATAAATTTTTGTCTTTAATGATAATTCATCTTTAGAACCTAAATTTAAAATAACGCTTGTGTCTTTGATATTTAAATCAGCAAGCTTGCCCTGTTTAACCGAGAGTCTTAAAATAGAGTCTTGATAGTCAAAATTTGAATTAATCGAAGAGGCATATGGAAAATTATTTAATAGTTGTATAGTGCCATTTTTAAGGACACCCTGAACTTTTGTATCCTTGAGATTTTCAAAGTTTATATTTATACTTCCGCTTACCAAGCCATCTAAGAATTTTTTAGCAACCTCATTTATTTGAGGATTCAATTGAGCTATTAAAGGTGAAATATTTGAAACTAAAGTTTCCTCAACATCTAAATTTATAGATCTAATCAAGTACTGCCTAGTGATTATAGAAATTAAGTCAATATCTGCCGCGATCTTGATAATTTCAATTTTTTTTTTATTAAATTGAATTTCTGGTTTATTAAATTGAAGATTGATTCCTAATGATTTTAAATTTAACGAAACATTGATATCTTTAAAATTTATAGCAACTCCATTAATTTTTGTCTCAATTTTTTGCTTTATAGCAGTATTTAAAACCTTAGTTTCAAAACCGTTTAATAAAAATAAAAATATTAAAAATATTAAAAAAAATATTAATGAAAAAATATTTATTATTCTCATAGCTTATATAATGCCTCTTCTAAAAAAGGATCAAGATTTCCATCAAGTATTTTTTCAGGATCACTTCGCTCCAATCCAGTCCTATTATCTTTTGCTAATTGATATGGTTGCAAAATATAAGATCTTATTTGATGACCCCAACCAATTTCAGATTTAGAGTCTTCAAGATTTTTACTTTCGCTTTCTTTTTTTTGAATTTCCAGTTCATACAATCTTGCTTTTAACATATTCATAGCTGTTTCTTTATTTTTATGCTGAGATCTTTCATTTTGACATTGTACAACAATATTGGTTGGAATATGAGTAATTCTTACTGCGCTATCAGTAGTATTAACATGCTGGCCTCCAGCACCACTTGATCTATAAGTATCTATTCTTAAATCCTTCTCATTTATAATTATATTTATATTTTCATCAACGACTGGATAGACCCAAACACTTGAAAAACTTGTATGTCTTCTTTTATTGGAGTCAAAAGGTGATATTCTCACTAACCTATGAACCCCAGACTCGTGTCTGAGAAATCCATATGCATATTTTCCCTCAATTTTAATAGTGGAAGATTTGAAGCCAGCTTCTTCTCCTCTAGTTTCGCTTATAAGATAATAATTAAAGGATTTTTTTTCCGCCCATTTTATATACATACCTCTTAACATCTCAGCCCAGTCTTGACTTTCCGTCCCTCCAGCTCCAGCATGAATTTCAATATAAACATCAAGATCATCATTTTTTTTTGATAAAAAACAAAACAATTCTATATCTTTTATTTTTTTTTCTAAAATAATTAAATTTTTTTCAATTTCCGATGTTAAATTAAGATCATTTTCTTTCAAATTAAACTCAACAAGTTCTTTTATGTTTAAAAGCTCATCTTTATTAGATCTATAATCATTTAAAATTTTTTCTAAGTGATTTTTTTCTTTTAAAACGTTCTGAGCCTTACCGCTGTCATTCCAAAAGTCTGGGAGATTTATTTGATTATTAAGAATGTTTAGTTTTTTTTCAAATTCATTTTTTTCAAAGATAACTCCATATCTTTGAAATTGAATTTTCTAAATTAGAAATAATTTTTTTTTGTTCAAACATTTTAATAAATTGTACTTAATTTCAAATTTAAATCTATAAATTTCTCTTTTAAATTGTCTTGTGATTTGAAACTTTCTAAAATCATGTTTTTTTTTTCATTTTGAGATATTGCCCCAGTAATACTATTTATATTTACTAAATTTATACCAGGTGGCACATTAAAAAAGGAAGATATATCTTTTTTGGGAAGTTTTTTTACAATATCTTCAAATATAGGTAAGGCAGCCCTTGCCCCCGTTTCAAATTTTCCTAAATTACCTGGTTCATCAAAGCCAACATAAACACCAATCATAACATCTGGGGTAAAACCAATAAACCAAGCATCCATATTGTTGTTAGTAGTTCCTGTCTTTCCAGCAAGAGCAATTTTTATATTTTTCATTTTTTTTGCCGTACCTCTTTCAATCACTCCCTGTAAAATTGATACCATTTGATAAGCAGTAGTGTCACTTATAATATTTTTGTTTTGGTTTTCTAATATAGGAAATTTACTGATCTCAGAAGATATTTCATTACAACCTTTGCACTCATAAGTATTATTTGTAAAAATTATTTTTCCATTCTCATCTTGGATTAAATCAATTAGCGATGGTTTAACAATTTTTCCACCGTTCACAAAAATACTGTAAGCATTTGTTAAATTCATTAAAGTTGTCTCTCCTGAACCTAGCGAATAGGAAAGTAAATTTTTTGGATTTTCATAAATTTTAACATTTTTTGCAAATTGTAATATTTTATCATTTCCAATTAACTCAGTTAATCTTACAGTCATTAAATTTCTGGATTGCTCAACTCCAGATCTTAAAGTACCTTTTCCATAAAATTTATTTCCATAATTATCTGGTTTCCATTTAACTGGATCATTTACTTGTTGAAGAATATAGGGTGCGTCCAAAAGTATTGAATTTGGCTGCAACCCGTTTTCTAATGCAGCAGCGTACACAAAAGGCTTGAATGCCGAACCTGGTTGTCTGTTGGCTTGCACAGCTCTATTAAATTGACTTAAGTCAAAGCTATACCCACCAGCCATTGCATAGACTCTACCATTCCAGGGATTGCTTATAATTACAGATCCGTTTATTTTTGGAATCTGTTTTAAAAGCCAAATATTATTTTTTTTATTTTCAACCCATATCAAGTCATTAATTTGCAAGACTTGATTTAAATCAGTTACAGCTGGTCCTCGATTATCTGCATCGATATATTTTCTAGCCCATTTACTATCTTCTATTAATATTTTTCCCTTTATATCATCTATCAATTTAATTTCTGAGAAATTTTTTTCAACATTCGTTACTAAAGCTAATTTCCAATTATTAATTTCATCAAATTTGATATTTGAGATTTCATTTTTCCACACGTTAGCATTTTTAATATTTTTTACTGCACCTCTCCATCCATGTCTTTTATCATAGTCTTCCAAATTATCTCTTAAAGCCTTAGTAGCTATTTTTTGAAGACTGCTATCAAGAGAAGTTTTTACATAGAGACCTCTTTTATAAAGAGTATTTTCTCCATATTTGTCAAATAAAAAACGTCTTACCTCTTCTGTGAAAAAGAGATTTTCTTTATAAAAATCTAATTTTCTTTTTTTTAATACAATAGGTTTGTTTATTAAATTTTTATAAAGATCTTGATTTATAAATTTATTTTCATACATCCGCTCCAATACCCAATCTTTTCTCTTTAAAGCAGAATTTAAGTTTCTATAAGGGTTATAGGTACTAGGAGCCTTGGGCAATGTTGCTAATAAAGCTGCCTCAGAAATGGTGAGTTCTTTTAATGATTTGTCAAAATATGTCATGCTTGCTGAAGCAATTCCATAAGATCTCTCACCTAAATAAATTTCGTTTAAATATAATTCTAAAATTCTTTTTTTAGTTAAATATTTTTCTATTCTAAAAGCTAAAATCGCTTCTTTAATTTTCCTAGAAAAAGAAACATCTGATGTTAACAAAAAATTTTTTGCTACCTGTTGAGTGATAGTTGAAGCTCCTTCTAACCTTTGTCCAGTTATAATGTTTTTAAGATTTTTAAAAAAAGCCCTAGTAATACCGCGAGCATCAATTCCAGGATGTTGAAAAAAATTTTTATCTTCAGCGGATAAAAATGCATTAATTACAAATGTCGGTATCTCTTCTATTGAAACGAATGTTCTTTTTTGTGTTGCAAAATCTGCTGCTATACTTCCCTCTTTGTCATAAACTTTTGTTGAAACGGATGGTTTGTAGTCCTCCAAAAATCTGTAATTTGGTAAATCATTTGAAAAATACCATAATGCTGAAAAAATAGTCAAAAGGCCTATAAAAGATAAAAGCAAAAAAAGTAAAAAAAATGATTTAATCGTTTTTTCCATATTTTTTTTAAATCATCAAAAAGTGTCTTTTATTTGATTAATATCTATTTTTAACAATATTTCTTTGAAAAATAGCTTTAATGCAATAATATAAACAGCATTACTATTATTTAATTTTTTATGAAACAAATTTTAATCAAAACAAACTGGAAACAATTATCATGGACAAAGAGATTCTTATCGATGCTTCTCAGCAGCGACAAACTAGAGTTGCTATCAAAAGCGAAACAGGTGTTGAGGAGTATGAGTATGAAAACGATCAAAAAAAACAACTTAAGGGCAATATATACCTTGGTCGCGTAAGTAGAATTGAACCTTCATTACAAGCTGCATTTGTAGATTTTGGTAATGAACGCCACGGTTTTTTGGCGTTTAATGATATTCAAACACAATATTATCAAATTCCAGTTGCTGACAAAGAATCAATTATAAAAGAAGAGGAAGAAGTTAGAAAACAACTTCTTGAAGAAACTAAAGATCTTTCCCCAGTAGAAAATCCAAATAATAATTCAGATGAAGATAAGGAAGTAGAAATAGAACAATTGGATGATGATACTTATTTAGAAAAAACTAATGAGAATGAATATTCTGAAGAAACGAATGATAACAAACTCTCAAATTCTGCTCAGGATGATTTTTCTGAAAGTGAATCTGAGTACGAAAAAAAAATTAACGATATCAAAGCAAGAAGAAAATTTAAAAGATACAGAATTCAAGAAGTAATTAAACCTGGTCAAGTTATTCTTGTTCAGATCGTTAAAGAGGAAAGAGGAAAAAAGGGAGCTGCACTAACTACCTTTTTGTCTTTAGCTGGAAAATATATTGTTTTGATGCCAAATACAGCGAAAGGCGGTGGCATTTCTAGAAAGATATTTAATTCTCAGGACAGAAAAAATATCAGAGAAATTATAAATCATTTAGAAATTCCTGAAACAATGGGTTTAATAGTTAGAACCGCCGGAGCAAAAAAAACTCAAAACGAGATTAAAAATGATTTAAGTGTTTTAATTCAAATATGGGAACAAATAAAAAATAAAACTTTAGACTCAAACGCACCATCTCTTATTCACGAAGAAGGAGATATAATTTATAGAACCATAAGAGATTTTTTTTCTTCTGAAATTATTAATGTCATCATTGATGGAGAATTAGGATTTGAAAAAGCAAAAAAAACTGCTGAAATCATTGCGAAAGAACAGGTAAAAAAAATAAAAAAATATAAAGGCAAAGTGCCCTTGTTTCACGCTTATGGTATTGAAAAATATTTAAATGAAATATTTGAACCAAGAATTAATTTAAAATCTGGAGGATATTTAATAATTCATCCAACAGAGGCCTTGGTTGCTATAGATATCAATTCAGGAAAATCCACAAAAGAGCGAAATATTGAAAAAACTGCACTAACTACCAATGTTGAGGCTGCAATAGAAATTGCTCGACAAGCTAAGTTAAGAGATTTGGCCGGTTTGATCGTAATTGACTTTATAGATATGGAAAATTACTCCAATCGTAGATTGGTTGAAAAAAAACTAAAAGAAGCCTTAAGAACAGACAAAGCTAGAGTGCAAGTTGGTAAAATCAGTAATTTTGGCCTTTTGGAAATGACAAGGCAAAGACTACGTGAAAGCTCCATTCAGTGGAGAACTGTTTTGAGTACAGATTCTTTTTCTCAAAAAATATTAAAATTAATTGAAGAAAAAATATTTTCTATTTCAAAAGTAAAAACTGTAATATTGGAAATTCCAAAAAAAATAGTTGATTATATTCAGTCCAATTTAATTGAAGAAGTTAATTTTTTTGAAAAAAAATTTAAATTTAAAATTAAATTTGAAATTAATCAAGATTTTGTCTCAGATGATTATAAAATTATTTTCAAAAATAATAAAAATATAATTCTTGAAGAAATTAAAAACCATACCATAGACGAGGTCCTTGAGGAAAAACAAGAAAACACTGAAGAAACAATTTTAAATGAAGATAAGAAAAATAAAAATAAATTTCACAAAAAAAAATTCTTTAATAAAAAAAGAAAATTTTTTAAAAAAAAATTACCAGACAATAATAAAGAAGTTGCTTAAATATTAATTTTTCCTTGTTTTGGAGAAGATGCAATAGCAATGTTCTTTTTTTCCATTCTACCTGATAAATAACTCTGTCTTCCAGCAATAACTGCGTTTTTCATTGACTCTGCCATTAAAATTGGATTCTTTGCTTTAGCAATTGCTGAATTAACTAATACACCATCACATCCTAATTCCATTGCTATAACAGCATCAGAAGCAGTTCCTATACCAGCATCAACAATGACAGGAATTTTTGACTGTCTTTTTATAATTTCAATATTTAATTTATTAGGTATCCCCTGTCCAGAACCGATTAAGGAACCTAGAGGCATAACTGCAACTACTCCTATATCCTCAAGTTGCCTACATGCTATTGGGTCATCAGAGCAGTAAACCATTACTTCAAAACCCTCTTTAACTAAAATTTTAGCGGATTTAATTGTTTCTTGCATATTTGGATATAATGTATTTTCATCACCTAAAACTTCCAACTTAACCAGGTTCCATCCGCCACTTTCTTTTGCAAGACGCAAGGTCCTTAATGCATCATCTGAAGTATAACATCCCGCTGTATTAGGTAAGTATGTGATTTTTTTTGGATCAATAAAATCCATTAACATTGGTTCTTTGGCATTAATAATATTTACTCTTCTGACAGCTACTGTAACCAAATCTGCTCCGGAGGAATTAACAGCGTCTGAGGTTTCTTTGAGATCTTTATATTTTCCTGTACCGACAATTAATCTAGATTTAAAAATTCTATTGCCTATTTTAAACTGATCCACTAACCACCTCCTATAAATGTAACAACTTCTATTACATCTTTATTAACAATCTTAGTAATGGAGTATTTTTGTCTTGGAATAACTGCACCATTTAACTCAACTGCAACCTTATTTTTATCAATAATAAGTTTTGCTAATAATTCCTCAATAGTGAAATTATTAGAGAATTCAGTTTTTTCTCCATTTAATTGTATTTCTATCATATTTATTATAATTAAGATTAGACTTATATGAGCATAAAAATACAAATTATCAATGGTCCAAATTTAAATTTACTTGGAAAAAGAGAGCCAGATATATATGGACATTTAACCTTAGATCAAATTAAGCTGGAAGTTGAAAAGCATGCCTCAAAAAAAAATATTAGTATAAATTTTTATCAATCAAACATTGAAGGAGAAATAGTTAATAAAATTCAAGAGATCTCTGATAGCATGGATGGGCTTATCATTAATGCAGCAGCTTTTACACACACGTCTGTAGCAATTCTTGATGCCTTAAGTATTATTAAAATTCCTAAAATTGAAATTCATATATCAAATATTTTTGCAAGGGAGGAATTTAGACACAAATCAATGATAAGCAAAGCTGTTAATGGAGTTATTTGTGGTTTTGGTTTAAATAGTTATATTCTGGCGGTTGATGCTGTGGAAAGTATTTTAAAAAAATGAAAATTGATAAAGAAATAATTCAAAAACTTTCTGAATGTCTTGAAGAGTTTAATCTTACTGAATTAAGCTATTCTGATGGAAAAACAAAAGTAAAAATTGGAAAAGGGGCTAAAGAAACTAAAACTTTTACATCTACAAACAAAGAATTTTCCGAAGTTAAAAATGTAAATGACGATCCAA
>VTPF01000117.1 GCA_008638025.1 Pelagibacteraceae bacterium
GAAAAATATTTTAGTCGAGGGTGGAAACACTAAAGTTTCGTTTAACTACTATGAAAATGGCAAGTTTTTTGTTTTTAAATTAAAAAATAACAAAAAAATTAACTCTGAAACGATTAAAAGCATTGAAAAACAAGGCTTTTTAACTGAAATCTCTAATTTATAGTCTTGATTTAAATTCTTATTCTTTTATAAGGACTACAAATTTCGCACGAAGAAAATGGCGCAAGCCCCCGGTCCTGTAAAGGTAGTTTCTTCGGTGGATTAACCGGAAATATATATGAACTTACCAAATGTTACTATCAAAGATCTATTAGAAGCAGGCGTCCATTTAGGTCATAAAACTTTTAGATGGAATCCGAAAATGAAACCTTTTATTTTTGGAGAAAAAAATTCTGTACATATTATTGATCTGTCTCAGACTTTAGAACTTTTAAATAAAGCCTTACTAGAGATGCATAAATGTGCATCTGCTAGAGGTAAAATTCTTTTTGTTTCTACCAAGAAACAAGCATCCGAAATTGTTGCCAATGTTGCAAAGGAAACAAATAATTTTTATGTGAATCACAGGTGGCTAGGAGGAATGCTCACAAATTGGAATACTATTAACCAGTCTATTAAAAGACTGAAAAGAATCGAAGAAGATCTTAAGCTTGAAGATACTGGATTTACAAAAAAAGAGTTAATAAAAATGAGTATGGAAAAAGATAAACTGGAAAGATCTTTAGGTGGTATTAGCAATATGAAGAAACTTCCAGACATGATTTTTGTAATTGATACAAACATTGAATCCTTGGCAGTTCTTGAAGGAAAAAAACTTGGTATACCAATAGTGGCCATTGTTGATAGCAATTCAAATCCCGAAAATATTGATTTTCCAATTCCTGGCAATGATGATGCTAGAAGGTCCATTAGCTTATACTGTGATTTAATTCAAAAAACTATTTTAGACGCTCAATCAAATATCTCTAGCGATAAAGATAAAAGCGATGATAGTAAAGAATTACAATCAGATCAAAAAATTGTTAATTCTAATCAAATTTTAGAAGTAAAAAATCAAGAAAAAACAATAAACTAATTTTTTGATGAGTATTTTTGAAAAAGTTAAGGATTTAAGAGAAATTACTGGTGCTGGTATGCAAGATTGTAAAATTGCATTATCAGAGAATAATGAAGATATAGATTTAGCAATTGAATTTTTGAGAAAAAAAGGAATTGCAAAAGCAGCAAAAAAATCTGAGCGAGGAGCTTCAGAAGGCTTAATAACAATTTTTACTTCTGGAAACAAATCTTCAATTGTGGAAATAAATTCTGAAACAGACTTTGTTGCTAAAAATCCAGAATTTAATAACTTTTGCGAAAAAATTTCTTCACTTTGTATGGCTTCTAAAGACATCAATGATTTGAAAGAAAAAAAATTTAATGAGACTGACACAGTATCATCGGCGCTTGTAGGTCTTATTGCAAAAATTGGTGAAAATATACAGATTAGAAGATTTGAGAACTTAGATTCTCAAGGATCGGTTGCAAATTACATTCATAATAAACAAAGTAATAGTTCAGGAAAATTAGGAGTTTTGCTCGCATACGATTCTGATAATTCTGAATTGTCCAAATCTTTTGCTAATCAAATATGCATGCATATTGCTGCCTCATCACCTCTCGCCCTTCACGCTGAGGACATTAGTAAGGAATTTTTAGAAAACGAAAAAAAAATAATTAGAGATTTATTATTAAATGAAGGAAAAAAAGAAGATATGATTGATAAAATTATATCTGGAAAAATATCAAAAATTACAAAAGATAATACTTTATTGGGACAAAAATGGGTAATGAATCAAGAGTTAAGTGTTGAAAATGCTATTAAAAATTTCCAAGAAGAAAATAAAACAACTTTTGATATAAAAAAATTTATCAGATATAAAGTTGGAGAAGGTCTAGAAATAAAAAAAAATGATTTTGCTGACGAGGTAAAAAGTTTAAGTAAATAATTTTTATGAGTACAGACGCAAAACTTGTTCCATTTGAAAAAAAAATGCAAGCTACTTTGCAATCCTTAATTTCTGATCTTTCATCAATCAGGACAGGTAGGGCGCACATATCAATGTTAGATCTTGTTAGGGCAGAAGTTTATGGTCAAAAAATGCCACTTAATCAATTAGCAACAATATCTACTCCAGAGTCTCAAATGATTACTGTTCAAGTATGGGATAATAATAATACAAAATTTGTTGAAAAAGCCATTCGGGAATCTGATTTAAATGTTAATCCAACAGCCGAAGGACAACTAATAAGAGTTCCAATTCCTAAGTTATCTGAAGAAAGAAGAAAAGAACTTATTAAGATTGTAAAAAATCAGTCAGAAAAAATAAAAATTGCCATCAGAAATATTAGAAGAGATGGTATGGATTTATTAAAAAATAATTTAAAATTAAAAGAAATATCTGAAGATCAAAATAAACAATTATCAGATCAGTTACAAAAAATTACTGATAAATTTATTCAAGAAATTGACAATAAAATCACTACTAAAGAACAAGAAATTTTAAAAGTATGAATTCTTTATCCCACGTTGCCATTATTATGGATGGCAATGGTCGATGGGCTTTGAAAAGAAATAAGCCAAGAAAGCATGGTCATGAAAAGGGCATTGATAACATTAAAAATATTATTAGCACTTGTAAAAAAAATAAAATAGAATATTTAACTCTTT
>VTPF01000118.1 GCA_008638025.1 Pelagibacteraceae bacterium
TTTAAATAAAATTTTTAAAAAATTTAAACATTCTTAAGTTTGGGAAAATTTTTTCTTATTGATGGTATCCAACTTCGTAATTGTGCTATTCTATTGGCAGAGGAGGGGTGTGTACTTAAAAATTGAGGTATTTCTCTACCTTTATTTTCTTGCTGCATTCTTTTCCACAACTCAGGTCCTGCATACAAATCATATCCAGCCAAAGAACAGAATGCTAAACCTAAATAATCAGCTTCTGTTTCTTGAACTCTACTAAATGGATTAACAATACCAACTTGAAGTATATCAACACCTGTAGTACGGCCTACTGTATTTCTTGTCCGAGAGATTGCACCACCTAAAAAAATATCAGCTGCCATTGTGCCAACATTCAAAGCTAATGATGCGCTTGCTCTTTCAACAGAATGTTTTGCGACTGCATGAGCAATTTCATGACCCATTACAATTGCTAAACCATCTGTATTTTTGGTTACTTTTAAAATTCCTGTATAAACTGCAATTTTACCGCCTGGCATGCACCATGCATTAAGTGTTTTGTCATCATCGACTAAAATATACTCCCATTTGAAATCTTTTGTTGGATCATCAATTTTTTTATTATTAAAATAAGCAGAGATAGCAATTTTCATTTTAGCAGCCATATCCTCTATTAAGTTTAAAGTTGAAGTATCATTGCTAAGTTTTGCCTTTTTTTTAAAACTTGCATATGCAGCAGCCGCCTGATTATTAATCATAGACTCAGGCATAAATGTAATTTGCTTCCTGTTTGTTATGGGAGCTGAAGAGCATGAAGACAATGCCAAGCTACCACATCCACAACTAGCAAATTTTAAAAATTCTCTTCTTTTCATAAATAAAATGCTATAATAATCTAAATATTACAATTTTATGCAATTACTATCTATTAATAATTAATTATGTCAAAATTAAATAAACAAAAACCAACATTTTTATCAAAAATTAGAACGTATTTTTTAACAGGTGTGGTTGTCTTAATTCCTATTGGTATTACAGTTTATTTAACTATTTTAATAATGAGTATTTCTCCATCATTAATTCCTAGTTCTATTAATCCTAATAAATATTTGCCATTTAACATTCCTGGTTTGGAGTTCTTAATCGCATTTATAATTATTACTCTTATAGGGATGATATCATTAACTTTTATTGGAAGAACATTGTTAGCTTTTGGCCAAAGAATATTAAACAAGATACCAATTCTTAGAACTATTTATAATGGGGTGGGTCAATTAACAAAAAATTTTACTTCTGGAAACAATAAATCAAAAAAAATTGTTCTTGTTGAGTATCCTCGTAAAGGTATATGGTCCATAGGTTTTGCTACGGGAGCTAACAAAGGCGAGATTGCTACCAAAAAAGGCAAGGGGAAAAAACTGATAAATGTATTTATTCCAACAACTCCTAATCCGACAAGCGGTTTTCTGTTAATGGTGCCAAATAAAGACCTTATATATCTAAATATGAATTTTGAGGAAGCTTCTAAGTTTATTATGTCTGCCGGATCAATAAACCCTGGTTCAAAATAATAATTTTTTGTGATTAGAATTATTACATCCGGAGCTTTTGCTGCAGCTCTTGAAAAAGTGCTACCTATATACAAGTATAAGCATGGAATGGATTATCAACTTTTTTACGGATCTTCATTTGGAGAAGCACACGATTCCATACCAAATAGAATTAAAAAAGGTGAATATTTTGATTTTTTCTTTTTAGCGGAAGGTGCATTAGAAAAGCATATAAAATTAGGTGTTATAGATAGTAAATCAAAAATTAACCTTGTTAACTCAAAAATTGGTATTGCTGTGAAAGAGGGTTCAAGAGTTTTTTCAACTAATACTGAAGATGGTTTTGTTAATATGCTTAATGAGTGCAAATCTATTGCTTATGCTGCTAGTGCAAGCGGAATATATCTTAGCAATCATGTCTTTCCCTCGATATCAGAACATATTTTAGCTAAATCAAAAAAAATTTTAAGTGAAAGAGTGGGGAATGTCATAGTTAGAGGCGATGCTGACGTTGGTTTTCAACAATTAAGTGAGCTTTTGCCAATAAGAGGCTTACATATCTTGGGTGGACTTCCCCCTAAATTTGACAAGTTATTTATTTTTAGCTCTGGTTTGGCTGTTAATTCTATTTATAAAAATGATTACTTTCAATTTATTGATACCATAAGAAAGGATTGTGATTTTAAAAAAATGACTGAAGGGACAGGAGTAAAGTTATTGTAATTATTTATTTACTATATATAATTTAATTAATTAATAAATATAATTAAATAATTGATTTATATCAATTTTTTCTTTTTTTAATAAATATATTTTTTTTTTAATTCCACCTTTTCCACTATATCCACCTAACGAAAAGTCAGATTTTACTACCCTGTGACAAGGTATTTTAGGAGCGTAAGGATTTTTGCCACAGGCGTTAGCTACAGCTCTATAGGACATAGGCTTTTTGATTGAAATAGCGATTTTTTTGTATGTTGTAATCCTACCTTTTGGTATTTTTATTATATAATTCCATACTTTTAATTGAAATTTAGTGCCAATTAATTTCATGCTAAATAAACAATAATTTTGTCTGAATCTAAGGATTGTTTGAGTTTTAATAAATCCAATGGATTAACAGCGTCGCCC
>VTPF01000119.1 GCA_008638025.1 Pelagibacteraceae bacterium
TTCTTTTACTGTAATTTTATTTTCTCTTGCTGGAATACCGCCACTCGCTGGATTCTTTGCAAAATTTTATGTTTTTATGGCTGTAATTAAATCCAATTTATTTGCTTTAGCCATAATAGGATTAATTACTTCAGTGATATCTGCTTTTTATTATTTAAGAATAATTAAAATTATCTATTTTGATCCAGAACAAGAAAAATTTGATCCGATCACTAGTAAGGGTATTCGTTTTTCTTTAGCATTTTCAACATTATTGATTTTATTTTATTTCTTAAATCCTTCAATTTTAAATTATTTTGTGAGCATTGCTTCAAAAGCAATACAATAGGATTAAAATGCCTTATGCCCATTTATTATTTTGATAGTTTGGATAACACGAATGATATGGCTAAAGATTTAGTAGAAAATTATAATACAAATTCTGGAATGATAATTTCTGATTTTCAAAAAAAAGGTAGAGGTAGATTTGGTAACAATTGGATCTCAATAAAAGGAAATTTTATGGCTTCGATTTTTTTTCCAATTAAAGATTATAAAAAAGTAGAAAATATGCAAGAATATTCTTTAAAAGTTTTATTGAAATGTTTAAAAAAAATTTTTAAATCAAATATTTTTAAAATAAAAAAACCAAACGATTTGTTAATCAACAGCAAAAAAATATCAGGAATTTTGGTAGAAAGCTTTAAATATAAAAATAAATTATTTGCGATAATTGGTTTTGGAGTAAATTTAAATAAAAATCCAAATATAAAAAATTACAAAACCACAAATTTAAAAAAAGTTTTTAATAAAAAAATAGATCCTTTGAGTTTTGGAAAGACTTTATTACGTGAAATGAGAGTGTTTTAAGTATGTTTTTAATTGCAGATATAGGAAATACTCATTGCAAATTTTCTATTTACAATCCAAAAATAAAAAAAATTTATAATTTTAGAACTTTCCAAACAAAATTTATTAATAAAAATAAAAAGTTTTTAAATTTAATTAATAAGTTAAATATAAGTTATTTTGTTGCAACATCAGTTGTTCCAAAGGTTTATAAATTATTAAAAAAAATGTTAAAAAAAAAACATGTTATATGTTTTGAAATTTTAGATAAAAAACTTCATAATCCAATTAAAATTAATGTAAAGCAACCGAAACAAGTTGGTTCAGATAGAATTGCCAATGTAATTGCCGCAAATAATTCTTATAACACTAACTGCGTAGTTGTTGATTTTGGTACGGCTACAACTTTTGACATTCTTAATAAAGGAGGGGTGTATGAGGGTGGATTAATAACACCTGGACTTAGGTTGTCACTAATTACACTTAACTCATTAACTGCCCAACTTCCTTTGATTAAATTAAAAAAAACTTCTCAAATCATTGGTAAAGATACTATTTCAGCCATGAATTCTGGCATTTATTGGGGTTATGTATCTATGATAAATGGAATATTGGAGAAAATTATTACATCCACCAAAAAAAAATATAAGGTTATTTTAACTGGTGGTTTATCAAGTATTTTTGCTAATTCTCTAAAATACAAATCAATTGTTAATAAAAACATTACTCTTTGGGGGGTAGTTGGCGTTATTAACTACAATAAGAAAATTTTTAATTTATGAAAAATGAAAAAAATGAACTAGTTTTTTGTCCATTGGGTGGATCAGGTGAAATTGGAATGAATATGAATCTTTATGGTTATGGAAGCCCAAATAATCATGATTGGATTATGATTGATATAGGCGTTGGTTTTGTAGACGACTCCATTCCTGGTGTTGATTTGATGGTTGCTGATCCAGATTTTATTGTTCAAAGAAAGTCTAATTTACTTGGTATTTTATTAACCCACGCTCATGAAGATCATATTGGTGCCATCGCACATTTATGGCCTCTCTTAGGTTGTCCGATTTATGCAACTCCTTTTACTGCAATTTTAATAAAAGAAAAATTTAAGGAAAAAAAAATTTCGATTGAAGGAAAAATTAAAATTATTCAGTTAAATGGGAATGTCAAAATTGGTCCTTTTGATATTAATTACGTTACTTTAACTCATTCAATCTTGGAGCCTAATGCTCTTAGAATTAAAACTCCTGTTGGCACATTATTTCATACAGGCGATTGGAAATGTGATGAAGACCCATTGTTAGGAAAAAAAATGGATGAAGTTAAATTAAAGTCTATGGGAAAAGAAGGTGTACTTGCAATGATATGTGACTCAACAAATATTTTCACTGAGGGTCGCTCCGGATCTGAAAAAGATGTAAGGGAAAGTATGCTTACTATAATGGAAAATATTAAGCAAAGAATTGTTGTAACTACATTTGCATCTAACGCCGCAAGAATGGAAACAGTTTTTAAATGTGCTGAAAAAGTAGGTAGACATTTATCTTTAGTTGGTCGCTCAATGCACAGAATTTACAATACCGCAAAAGAATGTGGTTATCTGCAAAATCTCAAACCACCAATCGATCCAAGAGACGCAAAAAAAATTCCGAGAAATAAAATAGTTTATTTATGTACAGGCAGTCAAGGAGAACCAATGGGTGCTATGAATAGAATTGTGAACGAGGAACACCCTGACGTTTTTTTAGATGCTGATGATACAGTTATTTTTTCCTCTAGAATTATTCCTGGTAATGAAAAAAAAT
>VTPF01000120.1 GCA_008638025.1 Pelagibacteraceae bacterium
CATAATACAGTCTACTCCTTTGACAGCTTTTTCTGGATTATCAAAAATAACTATTTTTCCATTTTGAGAGTCTGCCCAGTCTAATATTTTTCTCGAGGGTAAATATCCTTTGGGACAGGATATATTTAATTGAAAATCAAATTGAACCGCGGCTTCAATCGCTGAGTTAGTTACATTATTTCCATCTCCTACCCAAGCAATTTGAGCTCCTTTGACTGATCCTTTATGTTCTTCAAAAGTTAGTACATCACTAAGCAATTGGCACGGATGTGAGTGATCAGTGAGCCCATTAATCAATGGTACAGTTAATAATTCCGAAAGTTCTATTAATGATTGGTGAGCAAAAGTTCTAAACATAACTATGTCTGAAAAAGAAGATATTACTTTGGCTGTATCTTCAATACTCTCCTCTCCTTTTCCAAGATGCATATCATTAGAATTCATCACAATCGTTTGTCCACCCAGCTGTCTCATAGCTAGATCAAAAGACAATCTAGTTCTGGTAGAAGGTTTTTCAAAAATCATTAGTAACAATTTATCTTTAGCATTGCTTTTATCTGTTACTAAAACTTTGCTAGTCTTCGAAGATTTCTTTTTTCTTCTTTTTGCTTCTTCCAGTATATTTCTTAGTTCTTTTTTATCTATTTGGCTTAAATCTAAAAAATGCTTCATAATTAAAACTCTTTAATTGTTTTTTCTATAATAGTAATTGCTTCATCAATTTCTTTTTTAGTAACAATAAGTGGTGGGAGCAACCTAATAACATTATCAGAAGCTTTCACGCCCAACATCTTATTCTTAAATAACTGATCCAGAAATTTTACACTATCTCCTTTAATTTGTATTCCTCTTAACAAACCTTTTCCTCTAACATCCGTAATTATATTGGAATATTGTTTTTGTAATTTTTTTAATTGTTCTTCAAAGTAAGAGCCTATTTCTTGTACTTTTTCTAAGAATCCTTTTTCTAAAATGATATCAAGAACTGCATTTCCAATACTCATCGCTAAAGGATTGCCTCCAAATGTGCTTCCATGAGTTCCAGGTTTCATTCCAATCGAAACTTTTTTATTTACCAAACAAACTCCTATTGGAAACCCACCTCCTATTCCTTTAGCAATGGGCACAATATCAGGCTCAATTCCTGCCCATTCAAAGGCAAAAAATTTTCCAGTTCTACCAACGCCACACTGAACCTCATCTAGAATAAGCAATATATCCTGTTCATCGCAAAGTTTTCTTAAACCTGCTAAGCATTCATTTGGCAATACTCTAATTCCACCCTCTCCAAGAATAGTCTCAACCATAATAGCAGCAGTATTTTCATTAATAGCTTTTTTCAGAGCATCGTGATCTGCAAAAGGAACCTGGTCAAAACCATCCACTTTAGGTCCAAAACCCTTAACATGTTCAGGATTATTGGCAGCAAATAAAGAGGCTAGAGTTCTTCCGTGAAAAGCTCCGGTAAATGTTATGATTCTATTTTTTTCAGGCTTACCAATTTCATAAAAATATTTTCTAGCAATTTTTATACTAGCCTCTGTAGCTTCTGCTCCAGAATTCATAAAGACTGCATAATCAGCAAATGTGTGATCGACCAATCTTTGAGCTAACCTTTCTTGCTCAGGAATTATAAAAGCATTTGATACATGCCATAGCTGCTCAGATTGTTTTTGAATAGTTTGAACTAAATGATCGTGACAATGTCCTAATGAGTTAACTGCTATACCAGAAACAAAATCTAAGTATTTGTCACCATTAGTTGCATATAAATAACAACCTTTACCTTTAGAAAAAGAAATATCTCTTCTGTTATAAGTTCCAAGTACAGCGCTCATATTAATTTAAAATTTTAATTTATAACCTTTATCAAATAATAAGTAACAAAAATACCAAGTAATAATATTAGTAATTATTAAAACAATCAATCCAGTAACTAATGAACCATCAGAGGCTCCTAAAAAACCATATCTAAAACCATCAATAACATAAAAAAATGGGTTGAGACTACTAACCGTTTGAATATAAATATTTAAGTTCTTAATAGAATAAAAAGTTCCTGACAAAAAAGAAAGGGGAACAATAATAAAGTTGGTAACTGCAGCCATATTGTCAAACTTTTCTGACCAGAGACCCGCTAAAAATCCCAAACTAGAAAGCAATGATGAACCAAGTACTCCATAAATAAAAATTATAAATATATTATGAATAGGTACTTCTATAAAAATAATCGAAACAGAAATTGAAACGAGGCCAACTACCAAACCTCTAGTAATCCCTCCTGATAACATTGCAACGGTCACTTCAATTGCTGATAAAGGAGGATATAGTAAATCTACTATATTTCCCTGCATCTTAGAAATCATGATAGAGGAAGAAGTGTTGGCAAAAGCATTTTGCATCATTTGCATTACAATCAAGCCTGGAACTAAAAAAATATAAAATTTGTGACCAAGAACATCCAACCTGTCATTGCCCACCGCTAAACTAAAAACTGCAAGAAAAAGAAAGAAAGTTACAACTGGCGATAAAATAGTTTGAATCCAAACATTAAAAAATCTTAAAACTTCTTTGATATAAAGAGTGTACAAGCCAATCCAATTTACTTT
>VTPF01000121.1 GCA_008638025.1 Pelagibacteraceae bacterium
ATTTTAAAGAAGATTTAAATGTAATCTTTGTAGTATTGTTAATCTCATTTTTATTGCTAGCTCTTTTTTCTAAGACCGATAACTTTCATGAAATTTTTTTAATGATAACAACCTCAATTTCCACTTCAGGAATTCCTTTGTCCATTTTTCCCAATCCTTTATTAATAAATTTTTTTATTATTTTGACTTTTGTTGGGGGATGTCTTTACTCAACAGGATCTGGCTTTAAATTTTTAAGAATTTTATTTTTCGGAAAGAAATTTTTAATGGAAATTATAAAATTACTCAATCCATCCATTATTATAAAAAAAAATATTTTTAACAGCAATGTGTCTATAAAAAATTCTGATTATTATATTGCTTCTTTAATGTTTCTTTTTTATTTAGCTATATTTTTTGTTGCCGTATTGTTTATTAGTTTTGAAAATATAACTTTCGAAAATGCTTATAAATTAGTTTTTTTAACTTTAAATAACACAAACCCTAAAAATTATTTTAGTAACAATATAGATTTTTATGATCTAGATTATTTTTCCCATGTAGTGATTATTTTTTTACTTTTTATGTCAAAAGTATATTTTGTTTCATTTTTGGTTATCATTAAAAAAATATTATGGAGATAAATAAAATAATTGTATTTACTCTGGAAAATTTTTTAGTTAGAAGTGATTAATATCGCGCCCTTAGCTCAGCTGGATAGAGCATCGGTTTTCTAAACCGAGGGTCGCACGTTCGAGTCGTGCAGGGCGCACCAATATTGATGACTCAATCTTTAAAACCCAAAAGTAACTATTTTTTTGTTTACATGATCTATAGCGAAAAACGTAACGCTACTTATGTTGGATACACATCAAATATTGCAAAACGCTTAAATCTTCATAATTTGAACAAAGGAGCAAAGTTTACCAAAGGTAATTATTGGGAGTTAATCTATTCTAAAAAACTTAAAAGTAAGAGTCTGGCGATGAAATATGAATATGATTTAAAAAAAAATAGAATTTTACGCAAAAAGGTTCTCAATAAGCACTTATCAACTAAAAATTGAGAATTTATTTTTTGTATCCTGTCTAACTTATTATATAATATTTATAATTTTTAACCAAATGGGGATACATTATGAAAAATAGTATGTTTAAATTCTTTGGTTCAATTGCTTTATTTGCATTTCTTTTATCGGGAACAGTTGCAAAAGCAGGAACAAAAGAAGATGTTACAAAAAAAGGATCAGTAAGTTGTGGAGTTTCTCAGGGAGTTCCTGGATTTTCAAATGCTGATGCTTCTGGAAAATGGTCTGGAATAGACGTTGATATGTGTAGAGCTGTTGCGGCAGCAGTTTTGGGTGACTCAAATAAAGTTAAGTATCAACCTTTGAGCGCCAAAGACAGATTTGAAGTATTAAAATCAGGTCAAATTGATATGCTTTCAAGAAATACTACATGGACTTTGTCTAGAGATGCTGGACTAGGCCTAGAATTTGTTGGAACAAATTTTTACGATGGACAAGGTTTTATTGTTCGAAAAGCTGCAAAAGTGAATACTGCAAAAAAACTTAATAACGTAAAAGTTTGTGTAGAAACTGGAACTACTACAGAATTAAATTTAAGAGATTATTTCAAAGCAAATAAACTTAAATATGAAGCTGTATCTTTCACAAAAGCAGATGAAGCTGTAGCAGCATATGATGCTGGAAGATGTGATGTCTACACTACAGATAAATCTGGATTAGCTGCTCAAAGAACTAAAATGAAAAATCCTGGCGAACATACAGTTTTGCCTGAGACAATTTCAAAAGAGCCATTAGGACCAGTTGTAAGAGGTAACGATCAAAATTGGAAAGATATAGCTGCATGGTCACTGTATGTGATGATTGAAGCAGAAGAACTTGGTGTAAGTTCTAAAAATATTGATTCAATGAAATCAACAGATAATCCTAATATTAAAAGATTGCTAGGTTTAGAAGGTGATACTGGCAAAAGCTTAGGTCTCTCTAATACTTGGGCTTATAATATAATTAAACAGGTTGGTAATTATGGTGAAGTTTATGAACGAAATGTTGGAGCAAAAACTCCACTTGGTTTAGCTAGAAACGGTTCACCTAACCAATTATGGTCAAAAGGTGGAATTCTATACGCACCACCAGTAAGATAAATTTATCTTAAAATAAAAGGGCCAAATTAATTTTGGCCCTTTTTTATTAGTTTTCAAGATGAAAAAAATATCTAATTTTAAAAATAATCTAAGTAAAAATTTGCAATGGCAAAATTTTTTACCTCAATTTTTTTTATTATTATTTTTCTTTTTATTAATATTTTACTTTACTAGAAATGCTCAAATAAATCTTTTAGCTAGAAATATTACTTCTGGGTTTGATTTTTTAAGCACAAACTCTGGATTTGATGTTCAATTTAGCCTTATACCTTATGATGGCTCTTTTAGTTTTGGTAGGGCTTATCTAGTTGGTTTGTTAAATACTTTGCTGGTGTCGTTTTTTGGTATCATATTTGCTTCTATTCTTGGTTTTATTATTGGTATTTCAAGGCTTTCTGAGAATTTACTACTATCAAAATTATCACTTTTTT